>CAZANK010000080.1:0-173 GCA_964486235.1 uncultured Prolixibacteraceae bacterium
CTCATCCCGGCGGCACTGAAAGCCTTTGGGTTCAGGAACGTGATTCATGTGCCGGAGCAGGATGTCGTCAGCGGCGATTTCCCCACTGTGGTTTCTCCGAACCCGGAAGAACCGGCGGCCATGGAGATGGCGATGAAAAAAGGGTATGAAACCGATGCCGATGTGGTGCTGGC
>CAZANK010000080.1:183-10404 GCA_964486235.1 uncultured Prolixibacteraceae bacterium
GCCTCCGACCCGGATGCAGACCGGATTGGTGTGGCCGTCCGGAATCAGAACGGTGAATTTGTGATCATCAACGGCAACCAGACGGCGTTGGTCTTCATCTATTATATCATCACAAAGATGAAGGAAAACAACGCGCTGAAGGGGAACGAATTTATTGTAAAGACGATTGTGACGACCGAGAAAATCGCGGAGATCGCGCAAAGGAACGGGATCGACTATTTCGATGTGTATACCGGCTTCAAGTATATCGCGGAGGTGATCCGTGAACAGGAAGGGAAGAAAGTCTATATCGGCGGAGGCGAGGAAAGCTTTGGGTTCATGCCTGCCGGCTTCGTGCGTGACAAAGATGCCGTTTCATCCTGCGCCCTGATGGCCGAAATCACCGCGTGGGCAAAAGACCAGGGAAAGACACTCTTTCAGTTGCTCCAGGATATCTATCTGGAATATGGGTATTCCAGGGAAAAAATGAAGTATGTGGCCAGGCCCGGGAAGTCGGGTGCTGACGAGATACAGGCTATGATGGTGAACTTCCGCGCCACCCCCCCCCGCACGTTGGGAGGAAGTCTGCTGAAAGTTGTGAAAGACTATGACAACCTGACCGAACGGAATCTTTTAACCGGCGAAACCAGGCCAATCCATCAGAAAGTGACTTCTGATGTCCTTCAGTTTTTCACGGAAGACGGGACAAAAATCTCGGTGCGGCCGTCGGGGACCGAGCCTAAAATAAAGTTTTACTTTGAAGTGGCGGGAGCCCTGACAAGCCGGGATCAGTTTGAAGTGGCTGAAAAACAAGCTGAGGGGAAGATTGAGTCGATCATGAGGGAATTGGAGCTGTGAGTCGATACGTTAAACTAAAATAAATGAGAGGAATGAAACGATTGGTTTTTTTACTGTTTTCTTTGAGTAACATCACCTTGTTTGCCCAGGAAGCGATGCCGGAGATGGTTCCGGGTATGACCGAGATATGGGACCCTGAAGTGACGGTGGTCACGCCTGGCGAGCTTCCCGTGAATGCGCCGTCGGATGCCATTGTTTTGATCGGGGAGGGGATCCCGTTGGGCTATGAGTGGACGGATGGTGAGGGGAATGCCCCGCAATGGGATTTTGAAAAGGGAGTGGTGACCGTGAAAAAAGGAAGCGGCACCATGAAGACGAAACGGGTGTTTAAAGATTTTCAGTTGCATGTGGAATGGAGGACGCCTTCGGAGGTGACTGGTGAAAGCCAGGGCCGTGGAAACAGCGGGATCTTTCTGCAGGGACAGTACGAAGTACAGGTGCTGGATAATTACAACAACCGCACCTACCGGAACGGACAGGCAGGGAGCATCTACAAGCAACATGCCCCGCTGGTCAACGCGTGCAAAGCTCCCGGAGCGTGGCAGGCCTATGATATGATCTACACTGCTCCCCGGTTTCGCGAAGACGGAACTTATTTCACCCCGCCGACGGTAACGGTGCTTCAGAACGGGGTGCTGGTTCAGAATCATGTGGCGCTGAGGGGGCCGACGCTGTATATCGGCATTCCTGAATACCAGGTCAGGCCGCATGGCGATGGGCCGATCGTTCTTCAGGACCACGGGAATCCGGTAAGCTACAGGAATATCTGGATCCGCGAACTGTGAGAAAATCCGTTGGGCATCTCCCAACGGATTTTTTTTGGCCGCTACCGGGATTGGATCTTCACCCAAAGCACAACCATTCATTAACAGGATTTTTTTATCTTTGGGCCATCAAAAACGACATTCATGCAAGAAAAAATTCTAATCCTTGATTTTGGCTCCCAATACACCCAGTTAATAGGGCGACGGGTACGCGAACTGAATATTTACTGTGAGATTCATCCGTATCATCATTTCCCGGAGGTGGACGAAACGGTGAAAGGAGTTATTTTAAGCGGAAGTCCGTTTTCGGTCCGCGATAAAAATGCCCCAATCCCGGATCTTTCACAAATAAAAGGGAAGGTGCCCGTGTTGGGGATCTGTTACGGTGCTCAGTACTTGGCCCATTTTTTTGGAGGGAAGGTGGTGCCGTCCAACTCCCGCGAATACGGAAGGGCCAACCTGGAGTTTATTGATCAGGAATGTAAATTGTTCCGGCAAATGAACGTGAACACGCAGGTATGGATGTCACACGGCGACACGATAGAAGGGTTACCACCGGCTTACAAGGTGATCGCTTCGACTTCGACGGTGAAAAATGCGGCATTTAAGATCGGGGGTGAGACCACTTACGGGATTCAGTTCCACCCGGAGGTTTATCACACGACCGAAGGAATTCAGGTATTGAAGAATTTCGCTGTTGCCATTTGCGGATGCAAACAGGATTGGACTCCTGACTCGTTCATTGAAACGACGGTGAAGCAGCTCCGGGAGAAACTGGGCAACGACCGGGTTGTACTTGGATTATCAGGCGGAGTCGATTCTTCGGTGACCGGTGTTTTGCTGAACAGGGCAATTGGGAAAAACCTGACTTGTATCTTTGTTGACAACGGACTTTTGCGTAAAAATGAGTTCAGGAACGTGATGGACTCCTATCAGGATATGGGGTTAAACGTCATCGGCGTGGATGCCAGGGAAAAATTCTGGAGCGATCTGAGAGGTGTTTTTGATCCTGAGCAGAAGCGGAAGATCATCGGTCGTAACTTTATCGAAGTCTTTGATGCGGAGGCGCAGAAAATACAGGATGTGAAGTGGCTGGCACAGGGGACCATTTACCCGGATGTGATTGAATCGGTGTCGGTAAACGGCCCGTCAGCGACCATCAAATCCCATCACAACGTGGGAGGGCTTCCTGCGAAAATGAAACTGAAGGTGGTGGAACCGCTCAACCTGCTGTTCAAGGACGAAGTGCGGCGTGTCGGAAAAGCTTTGGGCGTGAAGGAAGAGTTGCTGAAGCGTCATCCTTTTCCGGGCCCCGGACTTGGGATCCGCATTCTGAGTGACATCACTCCCGGAAAGGTGCGGATGCTGCAGGAAGCGGACGACATTTTTGTCAGGGGACTGAAGGAATGGAACCTTTACGACCAGGTGTGGCAGGCCGGCGTCATGCTGTTGCCGGTACAGTCGGTCGGGGTGATGGGCGACGAACGGACGTACGAGAACGTGGTGGCGCTGCGCGCAGTCATGTCGACCGACGGGATGACCGCCGACTGGGTTCATCTGCCCTACGATTTTTTAGCCAAGATGTCGAACGAGATCATCAACAACGTCCGGGGAATAAACCGCGTGGTCTACGATATCAGTTCGAAACCACCGGCAACGATCGAATGGGAGTAGAACCATTAAACCATGAAAATGAGAAGACTGAAGGCGGGCGGATTCATCCTGATTATCGTCCTGATTTTGTTTGGTACTCCTGTTGCGGCACAGCAGGTGGAAGCCGCCATGATCAAGTATGGCAGGCTGATGCAGTTGATCGAGAATTATTATGTCGACACGGCCAATATCGATCAGTTGACCGAAAGCGCCATCATTGGGGTCCTCGGTAAACTTGATCCGCACTCTATCTATATTTCAAAAGACGAGGTCAAGGAAATGAACGAGCCCCTGGAAGGAAATTTCGAGGGAATCGGGATCTCTTTCAATCTGTTGCGCGACACCCTGATCGTGGTCACGACCATCCCGGGAGGGCCATCTGAAAAAGCCGGGTTGATGCCGGGCGACAAAATCGTGGTGATTGACGGCAAACCGGTTGCCGGAACCGGATTGAAGAACAAGGATGTGATGGACATGCTCCGGGGAGCAAAAGGAACCCGCGTGCAACTGAAGGTCAAAAGACAAAAAGACCAGGAGCTGTTGGATTTCACGATTGTGCGGGATAAAATTCCGATTCACAGCCTGGATGCTTCCTACATGTTAAACGCGCAAACCGGCTATATCAAGTTGAACCGCTTTTCGGCCACGACGACCGACGAGTTTTCACGGGCGATCAGGAACCTGAAAAAGGACCCGAAGTTCAGAAACCTGGTGCTTGATCTGCGGGGAAACGGTGGAGGGTACCTGAAAGCAGCCATTGAGATGGCCGACCAGTTCCTGGGACCCCAACACCTGGTCGTGTATACCAAAGGGATCCATGAACCAAGGAAAGACTACCGCTCGTCGGCTGCCGGCGAGTTTGAAACGGGCCGCCTGGTGATTCTGATTGATGAAGGATCGGCTTCGGCCAGCGAGATTGTGGCGGGTGCGGTGCAGGACTGGGATCGGGGGATCATTATTGGCCGCAGGTCATTTGGCAAAGGACTTGTACAGCAGCCATTTCCCCTGACTGACGGCTCGGTGATCCGCCTGACAACCGCACATTATTATACGCCCGGCGGCCGTGACATTCAGAAACCTTATGACGGGGGCGCTGAAGAATACCGGAACGACTACCTGAACCGGTTTGTAAAGGGTGAACTCTTCACGCGCGACAGTGTGCACTTTGATCCGTCGCAGGCGTTCAGAACGCTGAAGAACAAGCGGGTGGTCTACGGAGGGGGAGGCGTAATGCCCGATGTCTTTGTACCCATGGATACCTCATCGCACTACAAATTTTTTAATCTGCTTGTGCGTAAGAACATCTTGTATTCCGGTGCGCTGGATTATTCGATCTCAAAAAGGGACGAGGTCTTTGGGAAGTATCCCCGTTTTAACGAGTATCAGGCGAATTTTGAGATTGACGAGGCGCTGATTGGGAAGATGATCGCGGAGGCCGGGAAAGAAGAAATTGAGAAGGATGATGCCAGTGTCGACTTTGCGCGCCCGCTGATCCGAAAACAGGTGAAGGCCTTGCTGGCCAGGGATTTGTTTGGGATGGATTACTATTACCAGATCATCAACCAGGATGAACCTGTGCTGAAGAAAGCCCTTGACGTGTTGGACGGACCGGCGGAATATGAACAGATAGTAGCGGAGAGGTCAGATCATGCCGGAAATCATCGTTAGCTGGCTGGAGCATCATCTCGTTGAGGTTGCCGGGGCTATCCTGGGAATCGCCTATATCTTTCTTTCCATCCGGCAGCATATTTTCACCTGGCCCGTCGGACTGTTCACCTCGGCGCTTTATATTTATGTTTTTTTTCATTCCCGGTTTTACGCCGACATGGCCCTGCAGGTTTATTACGTGGGGATCAGCATTTACGGTTGGTATTACTGGCTTAAGGGGAACCCTGATCAGGACCATGACCTGCCCGTGACGAACACGCCCCGGAAGCTGTGGATTCCCTTACTGGCCATTTCGGCGGTGTTATTTCTCCTGATTGCTTACGTGTTGTTTCATTTTACCGACTCCCCAATCCCTTACTGGGATGCGCTGACCACCGCGCTGAGCATCACCGCGACCTGGATGCTTGCCAGAAAGTACCTGGAAACATGGCTGATCTGGGTTGTCGCGGACTTTATCTCCATGGTGTTGTACGCCACGAGAGACCTCTGGGCTACGGTGGTGTTGTTTGCCGTCTATACGGGAATGGCCGTGGTCGGATATATTCAGTGGAAGAAAGGAATGAAAAATGACTAAGGTAATCGTCTTAACGGGTCCTGAATCCACGGCGAAAAGTACGCTGACAAAAGAGCTTGCAAGGCATTTTGACGGACTGTGGTTCCCCGAATGTGCCCGCGAATACCTGTCCGGGAGAACCAGCGGGTATATGTATGCCGACGTGGAGGAGATCGCCCGGAAGCAGATTGAACAATATGACAGGGCCTTGCGGTCCTGCCGGCGGCTTGTGTTTCTGGATACCTGGCTGATTATTACAAAAGTATGGTTTGAGTGGGTCTTTGAGGAAGTGCCGGACTGGCTTGAGGAGGCGGTCCGCACGCATCCGGTCGACCTGTTCCTGCTCTGCCGGCCCGATATCCCGTGGCAGCCCGATCCGTTGCGTGAAAATGGGGGAGAACAACGGGAGAAACTGTTCCTGACCTATCAGCATGAACTTCAGTCCCGTGGGTTCCGTTATGCCGGGGTGGAGGGACACGGGGATGTGCGCACGATGAATGCCATTAAGGCCGTAAAATTGAACCTCTCTCCGTGATGACGCGTTCGATTTGTATGGAATACAGGAATCAATTCATAACTTTGAACCTTGAACTTTAAAACTGCACCTGTAACCTTAAAAGAATTTGGGTATGCAAACTGAGAATTCAATTATCCGGAAAATCAACATGGCCGTCGGTGAACTTGCCGATCCGAAAACCTATCATCCGGTTTGCCATGATCATAAGTTGGGAGAACCATTACCATCCGTTAAAAAGCTGGATGCCCTTGTAAAAATGATCAGGGAAATTCTTTTCCCCGGCTATTTCGGGAATACAAGCCTGCGTCCCGATACAATCAGTCATTATATGGGCGTTTACGTGGACGAGCTTTTCGAGGTGCTTTCGGGACAGGTACTGGCGGGACTCTGTTTTGCCTGCAAAAATGCGGAGAATGTCGATATCCGGGAGCGTCAAACGCATGCGCGGGAGATCACGGCCGATTTTATCGGCAGCCTTCCGGAAATCCGGCGGGTGCTGGTCACCGATGTGGAGGCAGCCTACCTGGGTGACCCTGCCGCGACAGACCGGGGTGAGGTCATCTTCTGTTATCCGGCTATCCGCGCCATTTCAAGCTACAGGATCGCCCACCGGCTGCTGAAACTGGGAGTTCCGCTTATCCCACGCATCATCTGCGAGATGGCGCACTCCGAAACCGGTATTGATATTCATCCAAAGGCGCAGATCGGTGAGTTCTTTACCATTGACCACGGTACTGGCGTGGTGATCGGATCAACGAGCATCATCGGCAACAACGTCAAGTTATATCAGGGAGTCACCCTGGGGGCAAAAAGCTTTCCGCTGGACGAACGCGGAAATCCGATCAAAGGGATTCCACGTCATCCGATCGTCGAGGATAATGTGATCATTTATGCACAGGCTACGATTTTGGGGCGGGTTCGCATTGGCCGGAACTCGGTGATTGGCGGGAACGTTTGGGTGACAAACCATGTACCTCCGAATTCGCGGATCGTGCAGTCCAAGATCCGCGAAACTTCTTTTCACGATGGCGCAGGAATATGAGAACGATTTTTGAGCACCGCCAACTGGTTGCCACCACTTATGCCGGACTGGAGGAGGTGCTGGCGGAAGAACTGGTAACCCTCGGCGCAGATGAAGTGGAGGTCATGCGCCGGGCAGTCAGTTTCAGGGGCGATCTTGGGATGGTCTACCGCACAAACTATTCGCTGAGGACCGCGCTGCGCATCCTGGTCCCTGTAAAAACGTTTCGTGTTTTCAATGCCGATGATCTGTACAACCAGGCGTCAAAGGTTCACTGGGAGGACTATTTTGACCCGCGTCAAACCTTTGCGGTACAGTCGGCCGTCTTTTCAGATCGGTTTCAAAATACGATGTTTGCCTCGCTTAAATTGAAGGATGCCATCGTTGATCGTTTCCGCCGGATTTTCAACAAGCGGCCTTCTGTCGATGTGGCGCATCCGGATGTCCTGATCAATTTGCACCTTGCCCATGATACGTGCACGCTGTCGCTGGACAGCAGCGGTGAGTCGTTGCATAAACGGGGCTACCGGACAGGGAATCACGAGGCCCCGCTCAGCGAGGTGCTCGCCGCGGGCCTGCTGAAATTATCGGGATGGAATGCCCGGGAACCACTGACGGATCCGATGTGCGGATCCGGGACCATCGTCATCGAGGCGGATATGATGGCCGGCCGGATCATGCCCGGGGAAACCGGGCGGAAGTATGCTTTTCAGCAATGGAAAAACAATAGCGAAGACTTATTTGAGAAACTGAAAGAGGAACACGTGCCTTGCAGTCCCGATTTTTTCATCTACGGCTCCGACCATTCCCGAAAAAGCGTCGACCTCGCGTTAAAAAACAGCGTCAAGGCAAAGGTCGCCGATGTGGTCCGGCTGGAGGTCGCGGATTTTCGCTTTCTTGAGAAAAAGGCAGACTCCCCTTTCCTGCTGTTTAACCCGCCTTACGGGGAGCGGCTTCAGGAAGGGGATGCTTCATTTTATACGATGATCGGCACCCGGCTGAAACATGCCTTCACCGGTTCTGAGGCATGGGTCCTCAGTACGAACTCCTGCTTTAAAAGCATCGGACTAAAACCGGCCCGGAAAATCTCCCTGCATAACGGTGCACTGGAATGCAGCTTCCGAAAATTTGAATTGTATTCCGGCTCCAAAAAAGAACCACTCCCGTAGTCTGTATTTCTTACGACTGTCATTTTCGCTCCGCGCGTGCGTAAGCGCTTTTTCCCGTTTACCGGTGGTGCCCCTTTCTTTTTAAACAAAGGATAATTAAGAATTTAAGTACAGCACCATTAAAAACACCAACGAAGAAAACTAACTAAAAACCTCTAAAAAATCTAAAAACCAATCACTAAACTAAACTAAAAACAAAGGATAATGAAACTTTAATACAAACCATTTTTTGCCGGTGTTTTCTGTTTTCTGATGAATCGTTTTCTATTTCTATTTACCGCGCTTCGTTTTTTTCAGGATCGCCACCGCTTTTTCCCGGTAAAAACCCTGGCGACCCGCAATCCTTTCAAATTGCCGGACCGCGTTCTTCCGGTCATTCAAGCGCAGATAACACAACCCGGAATACCACTCTGCCTGGTCCACGAACAGGTTGTCACCGGTTTTCATCACCCGCTGATAACAAACAAGCGCTTCTGCATATTGTCCGGTCTCCTGACAGGCCATGCCGGCATAAAAATTCCCCACCGGATTATCCGCATCTCTCCTGAGAACCTCGTTGAACAGGTGCAGGGATGCTTCATAGTTCTGCTCATTAAACTGACGCAGCGCCTGGTTGGTAACCTCGTTCGCATCCGCTTCTGCTGTTCTGGATGTGCCTGCTCCCGGATAAACCGTGTAATACTTTTCATAGAGGCCAGACCGACCGGACAGGTGGCTTTTGCTGATGATTCCATGGATGCCCAGCAAGAGGAGGAGCGAAGCGGCAACAGAGACAGCCGCCAGTTTCTTTCGCGGCACTTTGGCAATAAAGGAACGCTCCTTTCGTTTCTCCCGTATCATTTCCTTGTTAACCGTATCGAGTCTCGCCCGCAGTCCGATGACATCATGTTCGCGCATGGCCGCTTCCAGCTCCCGGTGAAGGTTCACTTCGGCCACCAGGTCAGGATTACTCTCCATTTCCGTTTCAAATGCCATCAACTCGTCGTCCGTTAATTCCCGGTGGAGATACCGCTCAATTTCGTTCGTCTTTTTTGACGTGGATGTTTCTGTTTCAGCGATTTTCTGCAGACTGGCCCTCAGTTCCATCACGTCGGTCTCGGCAATCGCCAAATCAGCTTCCCGGTATAGGTCAAGGTCGTTTCTCAAACCGGTATTAACCATCATGTTCTGATCAAATTCATCCAGTTCCGCATCGTCCAGTTCTCCGTTGAGATAACGGTCAATCACATCATCCTGATAGGGATGCGCGGGGGTGTTTTCGGCGATGTCCTGTAAACTGGCGCGCAGATCAAGAATGTCTTTTTCGCCCATGGCCTCTTCCACATCATCCAGAATCATCTGATCTGCCGGGGACAATAAAATATCATCGATAACGGTGTCGTACTGCTCCCGGTACAATTCATGAACGATTTCTTTTTCGGCAATATGGTGCTGAACAAGATGCACAATCGGTAACCCCTCATCGAAAAGCCGAATGTCATGAATTGAGACCGGCTGACTCATGATGCTGAACGATGATAACTCTTCGCGCAGCGAAAAACTGTATTGCCGGGCTCTGTTGACCGGCTGTGATTTTCCGGGGGGTGTATCCAACTGCTGCAACATCTCCCGCAATTCCATCACATCTGTTTCCTGAACCGCATCTTCAACCTGCCGGTACAGGTTCAGCTCGTCCCGGAATTCCGGGTCCGTCTCCAGCTCGGACCGGAGCTTTTCTGCTTCGGCCGCCGTCAGCCCATCGCTGAGAAACTTATCGATAAACTCTCCGAATTTCGATTTACGTACCATCTCCTAAAATTTAAATTCTTCATCCCTGCTAATCCCTAGCAAAAGTACAAATCTTCGGTAATTCGCCGGCGATGATCTGTTTTCTTTCTGTGCTCATACACAGATTTTTCGCCTGTGCCCACATCCGATGCGCACACAAGCAGCATACCTTCCTTAAAGAAAGCAATAACGCATTTTCGCCTCTTAATGTCTGATAACAATGTCACCGACACCCGTTCCACGAATTAACCTTCCGGTCTTTCAGGATGCCT
>CAZANK010000081.1:0-1556 GCA_964486235.1 uncultured Prolixibacteraceae bacterium
GATCGACCGGACGAATGTAATAGTGGTATCTTGTCCCTGGAGTAAGGGCGGTATCCTGAAAGGTGGTCCTGTTTTCAATCGGCTTTTTGTTGACCAGGAATCCGGCGTGGTTCCGGGAATCGGACCGGTAAACATGGAACCGGGTGGTTTTGGTATCATTTTCAAGAAGGGCCCAACTGACCTGAACCTGTCCATCCCCGCAGGAGACGGCACACAATTTCCGGGACTGGATACGCCAGTCAGCCCCTTCGGGCTGACGGACCGGCCGAAATCCCACGTCGGGATGGCGGATTCCGGACGACAATTCCGACTGGTTACCACAGCGCAGGTACTCCTGTCCGCGCGCCCAGGAGCCTCCCATCCGGCTCCCTTCCAACGTAGGCACATCCGTGATCCGGTATTTGAACGGGGTCACAGCCGGGTCGAGCAGGTTGACCGTCAGGTGCCAGATATTTCCTGCCATGTTATAAAGGCCATACCCGTTGGGTTTGTTCGAACGCGCCGGCTGAAGATAATCCTGCCACCGGTCAAATCTTCGGTCTGCCTTGGCATCGTAATTGGCTTTGCCTTCAGGATTTCCGTCGCCCCAAGGGTATTTTTTGCCGGTCAGTCCGCCCCTCGAGGCATATTCAAACTCGACGGTCGTTGGCAACCGGTAAATCCTGCCTTCCTCCCGGGAAATCCAGTCCAGGTAGTGATCAACATCTGTGCGGTTGACAAAGATGACCGGGTAATCTTCCTTTTCTTCGGGAATTTGTCCGTCAACCCAGTGCAACGGCGTTTGGTAGCCGGTGGCATCCGTAAACTTCTTATATTCGGCATTGGTAACCGGATGATCGAGCATTTCAAAATCTTCCACCCTGACTTCCCCGCGAACAGCATCGGTGACCGGATCCCCGCTTCGGAATACTCCCCCTTTGACCCGCACAAAGCTCTTCATCCCCGGCTCACAGGAGGTTACAGAAAGGTGACCTGCGAAGAGAAAAGCAACTAAAAGAACCGCATACTTCATAAGTTTTTTTTTATCGATTCGTTGATCGTCATGGAAGGACTAAATATAATCAATCTCCACTTCATTCTACTGCTTCGGTCCGCGTTATTTTCTTCTGATTTCGACCTGATCAATACCATCGATTGTCAACCACTTTCCGGAAATTGATTCGTCCACGTTCAGTTCAACGCCGCCATCAATGGCTTTTAGCGGAATGGTTTGCTTACCGGCTTTTATCTTTGCCGGAAGATTGACGCCAGTGATCGGCAGCCTGACCGTGCCGACGCCCGTGATCTGGACGTGACAGACTGTTTTTTTGCCGGTTCTTTCCGGGATAAAAACGATCTTGGAAAGAGGCTGTTCTGAGAACCGATAGACTTTACCATCGATAGAAATTTCATTGCAGTCGTTCCCGATAAAAGCAGTCAGCTTATTTTCATCGGTTTGGAAAGCCATCCACAAACGCCCGTTATACGAAACCTGGTGTCCGTTAATGGCGGCCCGATCGAGCGCAATCCGGTCAGAGGGCAATGGATTCACCGCTAACGCTTTGGCATCGTTTTCC
>CAZANK010000081.1:1656-10387 GCA_964486235.1 uncultured Prolixibacteraceae bacterium
CGCAATCCGGTCAGAGGGCAATGGATTCACCGCTAACGCTTTGGCATCGTTTTCCACATTCCTGGAAAATCCGCCTTCCCAGTTCTCAGGATGGGTACGGTAATGCCGGACCACCATCGTCGTCGTATTTGGAAACCTCGTGACAAAATAGTCTGACGTGCGCGAAACAACCGTCGGATTATCGTTCACTCCGGGGATCATCCCTGATGACGGATAAGCTCCTGCTGCGTTCAGCGTTTCAAACAGGGTGCGTGTCTCATACCCGAGGCTTTTTGACTGATCGTCGCGTGGGCGGAACCCCAGGTAGTAAAATGCGCCTTTCCCGCGAGGGGTCCTCACACCGACCGTTTTCCCATCGCAACTCGCAACCACCTCATTCCCGCCCGATTCGACCGGATAAATACGGTCGACCAGAAAATCCGTGAGAATCGTCTGTTTCGGTATATCCGAGAAACTTCCGGAGAAAACAACCTCTTTCCCCGCAGCAATTTCGCCCATGTAGTGATCGAAAGAATAAGTGACACCCGACAATTCCTGCCATTGTGCCACGCATTTCTCTCCTTCGGAATCCAGCAGGGGAGGCGTTCCGAACCAGAGCACTTTTCCTCCCCGTTCCACAAATTGCGCGAGAAGATCAAGCAATCCTTTTTCCGGAAGCGGTTCGAACAAAACCACCACGGTGCCGTATTTTTTATCCTTCACGGCCAGTGTGCCGTCATCCTGCAATTTTCCCATCTGTACCAGCTTTTCAGCCGATAGATAATTTGCATACCCGTACTGCGTCATCCAGCTTCCAAAGCGTTCCTCGGTGGCGACCAGGCTCATCGGGTAAAGCGCCAGCACCTCCACGTCGCGGTGAACGCCTCCGGTGATCATGGAAATGTCGCGGGGTGGTTGGGCCCCAAACGCATGATTGATAGCCATTCTGCGTCCCAGCGCTTCCGCGGGAAAGCCCCAGGCAGCCGCATACGCGCTGGGATATTTGTTGATCACGCCAATGGAAGCGGCCATGGCTGCTCCGTAGTAATTGCGGTCGCTCCAGCCGCATTCCGCGAAATCATTCCCGGTTGGCTCGAGGTACTCGCCCCATTTGAAATAATCGTAACAGGCGGCCGAAGCCTGGTGTACGGTGTTGCTCCATACAAAATTGGACGTGTATTCGTACTGATACGGAAAGCCGGGTAGCTTCCCGGTGTTCCACCGGTCAATGGTCGGACTTTCGGCCCATGACGCATGGGCACTGGTTTTGAGCTCGCGTTTAAAAAGCAGTTCGGCATCGTTCCTGGCTTCCTTAAACAGGTCGACAACACCATTATTCAGTAGCTTATAGTAGCGATCGCGCAGTAAAAACGTGCGGTGAATATCCTCCGGTTCTGGCCCCATCACGTACTGAACGTTCAGTACGGACATCGCAAAGGGCTCAAAATTGGGTGCGCCGTAAGCAAAATAAAGCATGTATTTGTCGTCGAAAGGCTGACTGAACTTCCGGGAATACGCATCCGCAAAACTTCGGGTAAGGTAACGCACAGCCAGTTGCCCGTTCTCGTGATGGCTGAAATAACTCCAGTCCTGTTGAATATGCATTTCGTCCGAATACAGCGAAGTCAGGTTTACCCCCTTCTCCTGGTATTTCTTCATCAGCGATTTAAGAAAAACCGGTGCATCGGCATTGAAATAATCCATTTCCTGCGTTTCATATTCCAGCATCACCATGACCCGGCCGTAGCCCAAATATTCAGGCTTGTCACCAAATACATGCAGGAGCCGCATATCAATGCTCTGGCCAATTCCGCGTGCGGCATAATTCATGGTGTCGGTTGCTTCGTATCGGACGTTGGTCAGGGGAACAATGTCTTCAGCTTTCACCACCCGGTATGGAAAACGTCCGCCACTTTCTTTGAACGCGTAGGCTTTCACCCCGGTTAACCGAACCGGGGATTTCCCCTTGTTGTTGGTCCAGCAGAGTTGCTGCCAGACCGGAACAGTGAATTTCCCGGTTTCAGGATCGCGGAATCCCACTTTATAAGCCAGCCAGCGTCCGCTGTTTCCGGTTTGCTTCTTATAGGCCTGTCCCAGTTCAAGCGGACTTAACAAGCTCAGGCAAAGCCCCAGGTCATATTTTCGGGCGAAATCGCTTACGACCTTTATTTTGTCAACATACTCGTCCATGTCGGGTGTAAGCTTCCGTTCGGCTCCGGTGTCGGTTCTGTATTGCCTGAAAAACTCGTCGAACGCCACCACTAATTCGTGCGAACCACGGCTTTTCCCTTCTTCGCAAATCTCCCGCAGGCTGCGAACATACTTTTCGTAACCAACCGACAAATCCTGCTTCCGGTCCGGGTCGGTCAACCCTTCCAGTTGCTGATCGCTGGTCAGAATCACCGACTGGGCACGAAGCTGAAAAAAGGCCGGTATCAAAAGGACAAATAACACGATTCCTGGTTTCATACTGTTTCGTTTTATCTTAAAAAAATAATCGCTTTCCCGTTTTAAGGATGTTTTTGGACGGTCTTTCCCGGAAAAATCAAATATAACAGAAAATAAGATTTGGCCAAACAATATCTGTTCAGCCAAATCTTCAGTCAGTGGTCTTCGATGGTTAATAACCCGGGTTCTGGGTAAGCAACGGGTTGGCGTCGATTTCAGTCTGAGGAATTGGCAGTAGGCGGTGTCTGACATCCGTATCGGTCTTCACACCCCACGCGTCTTCCCATTTTCCGAAACGGATGAGGTCGTTTCGTCGCCATCCTTCGAAGCACAGTTCACGGGCGCGTTCATCAATCATTCCCTGGAGATCGATGGATGTAAACAGCGAAGCTTTTGCCCGGGCACGAACCATGTTTGCCAAAGAAAGAGCGGTTTGTCCCATTGTCGGAGTAGCCCCGCGCAGGATGGCTTCTGCCTTCATCAGCAACACATCGGCATACCTCAGCACCGGAATGTCATTACTTTGATTGCGGCTGGGTGCAGTTTTGTCAGGATAAAACTTATTGCAACGGTAGCCTTGTGCCCATCCTGCATAATCATCGCCGGTGTCAAATTTTTCAAGATTGCGGAATTCAACGTCCCTGGTAAACTCCAGGTGATAGGTGATCACCTCATTCGCATCAGCCCCGGTATAACGGCTGTCGAACCCTTTTTTGGTTGTGTTGACCGTGATCGGGGTCCCGTCATCAAGGTACTGTTTTCCTGTCAGCCACATTTGCTGCCGGACATCGGTGTCGTCGATCGTAAATTTATCATAGAATTCAGGCCATGTCCTGATACATCCCGAAGGCGTGAACGGCAATCCGTATTTTGTGCGATGAAGCTTATGGAGCCAGTAACGGGCCGGGTAGCAAAGCTCGATATTGTTGCCATCGTAAATCGCAGGGAAAAGAATATCCTTAAACTGAGGACCGTTGTCCGGATAAAATTCTTTGAGATAGTCGGCATCCAAAGCAATGGTCCCATTGGTCTGCGCTTCGGCAATCACCGCATCACAGGCAGCGACCGCATCATTGTACTTGTCCGACTTCGCGGCGTAGATTGGGGCATTCAGATACAATTTGGCCAATAAGGCATAGGCCATCCATTTTGTCGGACGTCCGTAAGTCGTGATGCCGGTAACGCCGTTAAGGTCAGGAATGGCAGCTTTCAGTTCCGATTCAATAAATTCGAAAACAGTAGCCCGGGCCACACGTCCTCCCACTTCAGCATCCTTCCCGAACGTGGTTGTCAAAGGCACATCACCCCACATGTCGATCGCCAGAAAGTAATAATAAGCTCTCATCGCACGGATTTCGGCAATACCCATCTTTTGAAACCTGGATTCCGGCTGGGCTTCGAATAAAGGCAGGAGGCTGTTACACTTGCTGATGCCACTGTAGCAGCAGCTCCATGCTTGTCGGATAAAGCGCTGATCGGCAGTCCACGTGTGGTGATGGTGATTGTAGTACCGACCGGCATCATACCAGTTCCCTCCGTTTGCGGTCAGCACCATTCCATCGCCGGTACATTCCTGACAAAACCAGATCCCCTGCATGTAATACTGGCTCAGGTTGGTAAAAATCGGGCCTTCTATCACCACGAAATCCTCTTCAGTCATCGGGAAAATATCCGGCGTCAACTCGGATACGACCGGTGTGTCCAAATCTGTGCAACCGGCTAAAAACAGGAAAGATAAAGCAATGAACGTCACAAAGCTTTTAAGTCTATTTTTTTTCATAATCTGTATTTTTTACGGCCATTAAAAATCAACATTCACCCCAAACAGGAACGTGCGGGTTTTTGGATAGAAATTATCGTTATCAATCCCGGGTGTCAGCCCACCCATAAACACTTCAGGATCGAGCCCTTTGTAGCCTGTAATCACAAAAACATTATTGACGGAAGTGTAGACCTTCAGGCTTTTTATCGCCGGAACCTTATCCATTTTGAAGGAATAGGCCAATGTCAGGTTGTCCAACCGGATATAGTCGCCCTTTTCAAGATACCTGGACGAAGAATAGTGTGCCCGATCGTCATTGATCGGCTCATCCCACGTCATTTTAGGCATATTGTAATGGGTTGCTTCTGCCGGGTAATTCAAATCGGCACGCGTCACATTCAGTATTTTGTTGCCTGCTGTGCCCCGGAATAAGAAATCAAGACTGACGTTTTTATAGGAGAATGAATTGAACCATCCCCCGGTGGCCTTAGGCTGGGCACTTCCGAGATAAAAGTGGTCGTTCCCCGAAGGATTGATCGTCAATGCCCCGTCGGCGGTCTTAAACTGTGAAACACCCGCGTCATTGCGCCCGGCATATTGCCAAATCCAGAATTGTCCGATCGGATGTCCTTCTTCAATGATCTGGACGTAGTTACCGGATTGCCCGTGTTCGCCAACACCTGCCATTTTGATATAGTCAAGATGGAAATTTTCGTTCGACAGTTTATTGATTTTGTTTCGGTTAAACGACACGTTGAACGTCGTATTCCAGCTAAAGTCACGGCGTTTGACCGGAATCGCGTTCAGGGAAAGTTCCCATCCCTTGTTTTCCATTTCCCCAACGTTTGCAAGAAGACTGGGGATATAATACTGGGAAGCGGGGACACCATAAGCAAAAAGCATATCTTTGGTGACTTTGTCATACCACTCCACCGTTCCGTTTAACCGTCCTTTCAAGACCGAAAAATCAATGCCGGCATTCAGGATTCCGGTACTTTCCCATTTAAGATCGGGGTTTTCGTTTTGTACCGGGGTAATTGAGGTAATGAAGGAGCCGTTGCTGTAAAATTTGCCGCCTGCGCCGTAACGCAGTCTTGAAATCAGCGGGTCGAAACCCAGCGAGTTTCCGCTTACGCCATAACCAATGCGCAATTTCAGGTTATCAAAAAGCTGCTGGTTTTTCATGAATGATTCTTCCGTGATCCGCCATCCGACCGATGCCGAAGGGAATGTTCCCCAGCGGTTGTTTTTTCCAAATGCAGAAGAACCATCACGCCGAATCGTGGCCTGAATCAGGTATTTACCGCCAAACGAGTAGTTAAGACGGGCATAGGCCGATATCATGCGCAACGTTAAAATGGCAGCACTCCCGTAATTGACGACATACCCGGTCGCACCGCTGCCCATCCCGAGATTATTATAACTAATCTGGTCGGAAATGAAGTTTTTATTGGTTGACTGGAATCCATTGCCCGTCACATCTTCCTGCCAGGAGTACCCTGCCAGCAGTTTTACGTCGTGTTTGTGAAAGGTCCTTTCAAACGTCAGAAAACTCTCCAAAAGCTTCTTTTCACTTTCATAGGCGTTGCGGACAGCCAAGCCGTTTTGACCCTGAGCCAGCGACGACGCCTTTCCATAATAGGTTCTTCCGTTGGACTGGCTGTTTTGGTAAGAAGCATTGAACTCGTAATCGAGACCTTTCAGAATATTAAACTGAATCTGTCCTGTTCCCAGGATCGCTTTACTGCGGCTGTTGGCATCATTCTGATCAAGCAAAGCCACCGGGTTTTTTGCGCCCGGGTGAGCGAAGTTTTCATTGTATTTCCCGTTTTCATCTTTTATACTGACGGTAGGCAAATAGTTGATCATATTGAGGAGAAAATCGCGGTTTCCGTTAAGCGAGGCACCATCGGTATTGCTCGAGGGAAGAATTTTTGAATCGGAAACGCTGGCTGTAATGGTCAATCCGATTTTCAACCGGTCGTTCATCGCTTTCTGCTTGACATTGGCCATCAACGAAAAACTGTTGACGCCTGTTTCCTTGATAATCCCTTCCACCTGTTTGTACGTCACGCTGGAGAAATACGTGGTTTTGTCCGTGCCACCGCCGATGGAAACATTGTTGTTGTGCGAAATTCCCACCCGGGTTACTTCGTCCATCCAATTGGTACCGGCATTGTCTTCATCTTCGGGAGCTACATTCAGGTTGTTCTTTGACAGGAAAGAGCGGTATTCGTCGGCCGACATCATGTCGATCTTATTGGAAATCGTTTCAACACCCACATACCCGTTGTATGAAATCTTTGTACGGTTAGCTTCTCCCCGCTTCGTGGTGATGATGATCACACCATTGGCTGCTTTCGATCCGTAAATCGCAGTGGCTGAAGCGTCACGCAAAATATCAATCGAAACAATGTCGTCCAGCGAACTAAGCAGTCCGCCGGGAACCCCGTCAATCACATAAAGCGGCTGCTGCGCGGCTCCGGCGCGTAACGTGGAAGGACCCCGAAGCATCACCGCAGTCGCTCCCGTCGGGTTTCCGTCTTTGGTGATATGCAAACCAGGAACCTTCCCTTGCAGCATTTGCATCACGTTTGTATGTGTGCCGACATTAAAATCCTCTGCATTTACCGTTGTGACCGAACTGGTCAGGTCTTTTTTCTTGATCGAACCGTACCCGATAGCAACAACTTCCTCGATCCCAATAGTTTCGTCCAGGAGCGTCACATTGATGTTCGTCCTTCCTTCAACGGGTATTTCCTTTGTTGTCATCCCGACAAACGAAAACACCAGCACCGCATCAGCCGGCAGGCTGACAAATGTATACTTCCCGTCAGCATCTGTAATTGTTCCTGCCGTTGCGCCCTTTTTCATGACCGTCACTCCCGGCAAAGGCGCCCCGGAAGAATCGGTGACCTTACCTGTAATTTTCCGGTCCTGTTCCGACGAATTCCTGACATTCAACGCGATCACATTATTGTCGAACACCTGGTATGAAAACTCGCGTCCTGAAAAGATGGCATTTAAGACAGCCTCAAGATCTGCGTCCTCAAAATCCAGACTGATGACCTTGTTGACGTCGATATTCTCATTGCGGTAAAGAAACTTGAAATTCGTTTTCTGTTCAATCTCCTGCAAGGCCTGCCGGATCGTGACATTTTTTTGAGAGATACTGATCGTTCCCTGCGAAAACACCGCTCCGGAAACGTGCAGGATCGACAGAAGCATAAAAAATGATACCCATCTAAACATAACCCAAATTTTTTTGGTCTTCCCCTTCGTGAAAAGGAAAACTAATCGTTTTTTTTTCATAATTTTGTACTGAATTAGTTATTAACTATTTGCTATTTCTGAACCGGTAATTTCTGCAACAAATTGCCGGTTCATCTTTTTATTGATCTTGTATGTATATTTTATCGTGTTCGATCCTGAAATGGAAACCGGACGTAAACTGCAGGGCTTTGAGCGCCTCGTTAATGCTGATTTCCCTGAAGGTCCCTGAAAAACGATAACCCTTGACCGCCTCATCTTCAAAGATAATCCGGGCATTATACCTGCGTTCCAGCTTCACGGCAATGCTTTCGAATGTCTCATCTTTAAACATCAGCTTATTATCCTTCCAGTCCGCGATAAAAGCGGGATCGATCTGTTCATAAATTACTAATTTCTCTGTTGTGCGACGATTTAGTCCGGCGGTCGAAATACCGGCTGCCATGGCCTCATCCCTGGTCAGGGATCCTTCTTTTTTTATAAATACCGCCTGTTGGTTCGGTTTCAGTTCCAGCAGTTCTTTTTCCGTCGTTTCATCCACCAACCGGTTCAGGGCTATTTTCCCCTCCACCAGCGTCGCTTTGATCGCCCCCTCCTCCGGATAACATTTCAGGTTAAAAACCGTTCCCAAAACCTGAACGGTCAGCTCGGAAGTTTTCACCTTAAATGGCCTCGACCGGTCTTTGGCGACCTCAAAATAGCCTTCCCCCTCCAGCTCAACTTCCCGCCCGCCACCAACAAAACGCGAAGGATAAGTCAGTTTGCTTTTCGCGTTCAGCCACACCCTGGTCCCATCCTCCAGCGTCACCAGGCTCTTTGCCCCAGCAGGGGTCTCTACCGTCTGGTCATTGATCCCGACAGCCTGTAAAAGCTCATCATTATCCAAAAAATAGTGTTGTGCAAAACAGGTCAGTCCGATGGCAATCACCGCGGTCGCCGCATAACCGGTGAGGCGTCTTAACCTGCTGATCAAAATGACTTTCCGCTCCTTCAGTTTTGACTGCACCTTCGGCAGTGCAGCCTCGGCATCGAACTTCTCCGGATCCAGAACGATCTCGGAGGTGTGATAAGCAACTTCGATTTCCCGGAATGCTTTCCGGTTTTCTTCATTTAAATTTTTCCATTCAAGGATTTCCCGGGCTTCTTCTTCAGTGGTCCGCCCGGACAAAAATTGAATGATTAGCTCTTCATTGACCATATCTTTTTTGATCTTTGCCTATAAGACAAGATAAAACGACGGATCAGTAAAAGCATTCCTGAAATTTTTTTAAG
>CAZANK010000082.1:0-10338 GCA_964486235.1 uncultured Prolixibacteraceae bacterium
CGATTTCAGCATGCGTGATCTGAAGAAGTTTGCCGAGGAACTGCAGGATGAATTTGAAGGACTGAATGAAGTTTCGGAAGCCAAAATAAGAGGGATTGATGAACGGGAGATCCAGATTAACGTGAACCCGTATCAACTGGAAGCCAGCGGGATGACGTTTGAAGATATTGCGCTGGCTGTCCGGATGGAGAACCTGACCGTTGGCGCCGGCGAGTTTACGGCAGACCAAATACGCCGGGTGATCCGCACGGAGGGCGACTATACCGACATGGACCAGATTCGCAATACGATCATCAAGATCAACAACGGGAAGCCGGTTTATATCCGGGATGTGGCCGGCGTGGTTGACGGGTACAAGGAGCGGTCGACCATCTCCAGGCTGAACGAGAAGCCGGTGGTGACCCTTTCGCTGACCAAGAAGAGCGGCGAAAATATTCTTTCGGCGACCGATAAGATCAGGCAGGTGATCGACGAGCAGAAAAGCAGCGGGTATTTGCCTCCCAACCTGGAGGTGACCATCACCGATGATTATTCGTATTACATCCGCGATCAGATTGCCAACCTGGAGAACAGCATCATCACGGGCATGATCCTGGTCGTTTTTGTTCTATTCCTGTTCCTTGGGTTCCGGAATGCCTTGTTCTCGGGATTATCGATCCCCATGTCGATGTTCCTGTCGTTCGTGATCATCCAGCAATTGGGCATCTCGCTCAACAACATGGTCTTGTTTGGCCTGATCCTGGCCCTGGGGATGCTGGTCGACAATTCGATCGTGGTGGTGGAAAATGTTTACCGGTTGTATTCCCGGGGGCATTCCTTGATACAATCGACCAAACGGGGCGTCAGCGAGATTGCTGTCCCGATCATCGCGTCCACGCTGACCACCCTGGCGGCCTTCTTCCCGTTGCTGATGTGGGAAGGAATCATGGGTGAGTTTATGAAGATCCTGCCGGAAACGCTGATCATCGTTTTGGCGTCTTCACTGTTTGTCGCGCTGGTGCTGACTCCCCCGTTCATCGCCAATTTCATGAAGATCGACGACATCACCAGAAGAGCCAATGTGCGAAAAAGTCTGAAGGGCGGGGGCATCCTGGTGTTGATCGCGGCGCCTTTTTACCTGCTGGGGGTCTACTGGCTGGCCAACCTGCTGGTGGTCGCGGCGCTGATCATCGTGCTGAACATCGTGGCATTCAGGCCGGTGGCACGGTGGTTCCAAACGCGGGCGCTCGTCTGGTTTGAAGGGCTCTATGAAAAACAGTTACGGGCGGCGCTGACCGGGAAAATGCCTTATGTGTATTTTGGCGGAACGGTCTTCCTGCTGGTCTTTTCGATGTTTTTCTACGGAATGGTATCGCCAAAGGTGGTTTTCTTTCCCGAAACAGACCCACAGACCGTGTATGTGACCACCGAACTTCCTTTGGGAACGGCCATTGAACGGACCGATGAGGTAACCCGTGAGGTGGAACAGATCGTGGAAAAGACGCTCGCACCCTACGCGCATATCGTCAAGTCGGTGACCACCAACGTGGGAAACGGGAAAGCAGAGCTGTTTGAACCGACGATCAGTCCGAATAAGTCGTTGCTGTCCATTTCATTTGAGGAGTTCAGGCTCCGCGACGGGATCAGCACATCGGCGATCATGGTGGAGCTGGCCGACGCGTTGAACGTGGTCGTGGGGGCGAAGATTTCCGTGGAAAAAGAAGATGAAGGGCCTCCCGTGGGAGCGCCGGTCAACATCGAGATTTCGGGCGATGAATTCGACCAGTTGCTGGCGATCTCAAACGACGTGATCAGGATCATCAACCAGGACCGGATCGCCGGTATCGAAGGACTTGAGCTGGATATCGACGTGAATCAGCCGGAGATGCTCGTCAAAATTGACCGGGAAAGAGCCCGCCTGTACGAGCTTTCAACTTCCGACATCGCGATGGCCATGCGGAATGCGCTGTACGGGTATGATGTGGGCGATTACAAAGAAGGGGAAGATGAATATGACATCTTTATCCGTCTTGGGGAGCAGTACCGGAACGATGTGTCCACCCTGATGAACCAGCGGCTGGTCGTTGAAGAACGAAAGGTGCCGCTGTCGGCCGTAGCCGGCTTTGAATATTCGACCACCTATGATAAAATCAACCGGATCGACCACAAGCGGGTCATCACGGTCTCATCCAATGTGCTCGAAGGGTATAATGCCAATGAGGTCAACGCGCGCATCAGGCAGGTCTTATCCGGTTATGACTTGCCGCGGGGGTACAGCATATCCTACACGGGCGAGCAGGAGGAGCAGGCGGAAAGCAGCAGCTTTTTAATGTTTGCCTTGCTGGTGGCCCTGGCACTGATCACCCTGATCCTGGTGACGCAGTTCAACTCGTTTATCCGTCCGCTGATCATCATGACCACGGTGTTGTTCAGCACCATCGGCGTGTTTATCGGACTGGCGGTTTTCAACATGGAATTTGTGATCATCATGACCGGGGTCGGGATTATCTCGCTGGCTGGGATCGTGGTCAACAACGGCATCGTGCTGGTCGACTACATCGACCTGACCAGACAGCGAAGAAGGGACGGCCTGGGCATTTCGTCAAAAGCGTTCCTGCGCGTCGAAGATGAAATTGACAGCCTGGTCCATGCCGGCAAAACCCGCTTGCGGCCGGTGTTGCTGACGGCGATCACCACGGTGCTGGGGTTGCTTCCCCTGGCGATTGGCTTGAACTTCGATTTCTTCTCCCTGTTCAGCAGGTTTGAACCTGATTTCTATATCGGGGGTGAGATGGTGGCGTTCTGGGGGCCGATGTCGTGGACGGTGATCTTCGGACTGACTTTCGCGACCTTCCTGACGCTGATTATTTCGCCGGTCATGTATATGATGACCATCCGGATCAACTACCGGATCAAGAAATGGACCGGGATCGTCCCTGAAGACAGTATGCGGGAACAATAAAGTATGCGGGAGTATTCCTAAAAAAGAACCGGGATGTTTGTCCCGGTTCTTTTTTATTTGGCAGATGACCGCATGACCATCCAACCATTTTTTATTCTCCGCGAACAGCGGCAATGCCGGGAAGGACTTTCCCTTCGAGGTATTCGAGCATCGCGCCGCCTGCGGTGGAGATATACGAAACACCATCGGCAATGCCGAATTTGTTGACTGCAGCCACTGAATCGCCGCCGCCGACCAGTGTGAAAGCGCCTTTCCTGGTGGCTTCCACGACGGCTTCACCGATCGCTTTTGTTCCGGCCGCGAATTTCTCCATTTCAAAGACGCCGGCAGGGCCATTCCAAAGTACGGTTTTTGAATGGGCGATCACTTCCTTAAATTTGGCAATGGTTTCAGGACCGACATCCAGTCCCATCCAACCGTCCTTAATGTCTGCTGTCTGGCAAATCTCCGTGGCAGCATCGTCCGCGAATTTATCGGCAGCCACGCAATCGGAAGCAATGATCAGGTTGACGCCCTTCTCTTTTGCTTGCCGGATCACCGATTTTGCCAGTTCCAGGTAGTCGTCTTCCACCAGCGAGGACCCGATATTTCCACCCTGAGCCTTGACAAACGTGAAGATCATTCCACCGCCAATGATCAGGTTATCCACCTTTTGAAGCATGTTCTCAATAATGGTGATCTTCGTGGAGACTTTGGCTCCTCCCATGATGGCCGTCAGCGGACGTTGGGGTTTGGCCACGACCTTGTCCAGGCTTTCCACTTCGCTTTCAACCAGATAACCGAACATCTTGTCGTTCGGGAAGAATTGGGCGATCACCGCTGTGGAGGCGTGGGCCCGGTGGGCGGTGCCAAAGGCATCGTTGATCCAGCAGTCGCCCAGTTCGGCCAGTTGTCCGGCGAATCCGGCATCTCCTTTTTCTTCTTCCTTATGAAAACGAAGGTTTTCGAGCAGGAGGACTTCTCCGGGCTTCAGCGCGTCGGCCATGGCCTTGACGTCCTTGCCAATGCAGTCGGGCGCCAGTTGAACGGTTTTCCCTAAGAGTTTCCCCAGGTGGTTCACCAGATGGCGCATGGAATATTTATCTTCCGGCCCGTTTTTGGGACGCCCGAAGTGCGACATGATGACGGGCGAACCCCCTTGGTCAATGACTCTCCGAATAGTCGGAAGCGCCCCACGGATACGCGTATCGTCTGTGATCTCAAAGTTTTCATTTAACGGGACATTGAAGTCCACGCGGATCAATGCTTTTTTTCCTGAGAAATCATACGTTTCAATTGTTTGCATAACGGAATATTTTTAGATTTGTTTGACAGTGTTTTCTTGCGCCCGGCAAAGCCGGTTTTCAGGCTTTGTTCCCGGTTACTCGAAACGCTCTCCTATACGGCAAAGATAGGAAAAAGATCACGTTTTGAGAGAAGGTCTTTCAGGATGATGACGTTTTTTAATCATGCCGTAACGGCGTATCTTTCCTGCGAAAAGCTCTTGTTCGGAAAAACAAGGACAGGAATGATTATTTTTGTATTCTTAAATTCAGGTTATGTTTTTTCGCGATGTGATTGGACAGGAAGCTGTCAAAAAAAGGTTGATGCAGTCGGTCAATGAAGCGCGCATCAGTCACGCCCAGTTGTTGTCCGGACCAGAGGGGTCGGGAAACCTGGCACTGGCGCTGGCTTACGCGCAATATGTGTCATGTACCGGCCGACAGGGTTACGACTCCTGCGGAGTCTGCCCTTCCTGTAAAAAATATGCCAAACTGGTGCACCCGGATCTTCATTTTGTATTCCCGGTGGTGAAAACCCCGAAGTACAAGGACCCTGTGAGCGACAATTTTCTGGAGGAGTGGCGGAAAATGATTTTCACGAACCCGTATTTTAACCTGAACGACTGGTTCGATTTTATCGGGGTTGAAAATGCCCAGGGAATGATTTATGCCAATGAAAGCAATGAGATCATCCGGAAACTTAACCTGAAATCGTTCGAATCGGAGTACAAGATCATGATCATCTGGATGCCCGAAAAAATGAATGCCGCCTGCGCCAATAAGCTGTTGAAGATGATCGAAGAGCCTCCCACGAAAACGTTGTTCCTGCTGGTTGCAGAGAAGGAAGAAGAGATCATCTCCACCATCCGTTCCCGGTGTCAACTGGTAAAGATACCCGGCATTTTGCCCGGTGAGATGGCCGGGGCATTGGCACAGGTTCCCGGGGCCCGCGAAAAGAATATCGCGAATCTTGTCCACCTGAGCCGGGGGAATTACAGAAAGGCATTGAAACTGGCCGCATCGGCGACAAACAACCATGATCACCTGAACCGGTTCAAAGAATTGATGCGTTTGTCGTATGGACGGAAGTTTCCGGGCCTGTTCAAGTGGGTCGACGATACGTCCGGGATCGGGCGTGAAAAACAGAAAAGCTTTCTGCAGTATGCCCTCGGGCAAGTGAGGGAGAATTTTGTGTATAACCTGAAACAGCCGGCCATCGTGTTTTTGGATGAGGAGGAAGCCTCTTTCTCTTCCCGGTTTTCTCCGTTTATCAATGAGCGTAATGTCGTCTCCCTCGCCGGTGAACTGGAGAAAGCCAGTGTCCATATCGCCATGAACGGGAATCCCCGGATCATTTTTACGGATATGGTGTTAAAGATCGTCAAGCTGATCCGGAAATAAGGAGTCTTGAGCAGCGAGTCATGAGTCATCAGCAGGGTATTCTTACGCATGGCGCACGACTCATTACGCACGACTCAATAATAATATCTATTTTTGTAGTCTTAGTTGCCTTCTGAGGGCAATAATCAATTCATTATGGATAAACTATCGGTTGAACGGGGACATTGCAATCACCAGGGGGGCACCTGCTGTAAATTGGAAGTGTATGATTGGCTGGGCCAGGTGCAACATGTGGCAGATCACGGGGATATTGTCGAGGTCAGGTTCAAGAATACCCGCAAGGACTATTTCAGGAATGTCAATAACCTGAAGCTCAAGGTTGGCGATATCGTGGCGGTTGAAGCAAACCCGGGGCATGATATCGGTATCGTGAGTCTCGTGGGGGAGCTGGTGAAGTTCCAGGTCAGAAAGCATAAGGTGACGATGGTGAACGGGGAAATCCGGAAGGTTTACAGAAAGGCAAAATCTGCCGATCTCGATAAATGGAAGGAAGCCATAAGCCTTGAACATCAAACCATGATCAAGTCAAGGCAAATCGCGGCAGGCCTCAAGCTGGACATGAAGATCGGGGATGTGGAGTATCAGGGCGACAAAACCAAGGCGATCTTTTATTACATCGCGGAAGGGCGTGTGGATTTCAGGCAGTTAATCAAAGTGCTGGCTGAAACATTCCACATCCGGATTGAGATGAAGCAGATCGGCGCACGCCAGGAGGCCGGACGGATCGGGGGAATTGGTCCCTGCGGACGGGAACTTTGTTGCGCGACATGGATCGGTAATTTCGTCTCGGTGACCACCAATTCGGCCCGTTATCAGGAAATTTCGCTGAATCCGCAGAAATTGGCCGGACAATGCGGAAAACTCAAGTGTTGCCTCAACTTTGAGCTGGACGCGTACATCGATGCGCAAAAGGATTTTCCTTCTGCCAACATTCCTCTGGAAACCGAGCAGGCACAGTACCGGTTCATTAAGGCCGATGTTTTTGGGCGCCTCATGTACTACACGGATAGTTCCGGAAACGGTTCGGGGCCGGTGGCGGTTCCGGTCGACCGGGTCAAGGAGATTATCGCCCTCAACAGAAAGGGGAAAAGACCGGGACAACTGCTGGAAAACGGCAAGGATAACGCGAAGGAAAAGGCAAGCGCTTATGAAGATATCCTCTCTCCTGAAGGACTGACCCGCTTCGATAAGGACAAGAGCCGTCCCAGAAAGAAGAAGCGGCACGCGAGGAAGAATCCCGGCAGGAATCCAAATTAAGAAAGCCATGAGGGAGGCGGTGATCGCGATAGTGGCGCTGTGTTTCTTTTCGGCCTGTGATTCCAAACGGGTGTTTGAGGAGTACCGGTTTGTCGGGAACCATGGCTGGCACCGCGATTCTGCCATGGTTTTTTCTGTTCCCGTAAGGGCTCCCGGAAGCGGGTATCGGATGTATCTGGATGTCAGAAACAGGGGTAACTACCCAAACAGGAATATCTGGCTTTCTGTTGCCATCCATTTTCCTGACGGGCGACAGGCGACCGATACCGTCGAGGTGGTGTTGGCCGACCCCGGGGGACGGTGGAGAGGCCACGGGATTGGTGATTTGTTTGACCTTCAGGTCTTGTATAAACAAGATTTGACATTCCCGGTTGCCGGAGAATACCAGGTTCGGGTAAAGCAGGCCATGAGGCCAACGGTCCTGAAAGGCATTCAGGATATTGGCGTCAGGCTGGAAAAAGAAAATAGTCGCAAGCAGAAGTGGGAAAGAACAAATTGAAAAAATTCGCCGAGATGACCACGTTCAGCAACGTCATCCAGTCGCCGTTCTATGATCGCGATCAACCGGATCATGAATGGAAAGGAAAATGGAGCAGGAGTTTTTTTCATAACGGGAATCCCGTTGTCCTTGAACTTGGATGCGGGAAAGGCGAATATGCCAACGCGCTGGCCTGCCGTTTTCCCGGCAGGAATTTTGTCGGGATTGACCTGAAAGGCGCCAGGATGTGGAAAGGGGCAAAGGAAGCACTGGAGCGGAAGATCCTGAATGTGGGCTTTCTGAGGACCAATATTGAGATCATTGAAAAGTTCTTTGCCCCCGGCGAGGTGGAAGAAATCTGGTTGACCTTCCCTGATCCTCAGATGAGAAATCCACGCCGGCGATTGACGGGATCGTACTTTACGGAGAAATACAGAAGAATCCTGGCCCCTGGCGGAAGAATCCATCTGAAGACCGACAGTCATTTTCAGTTCCGGTATACCACCGAAATGGTGAAGGAGAATAAGTTGAACCTGCTGGCCTGCACCGACGACCTGTATCATTCGGCGTTGCCGGATGAGGTCTTGTCGATTCAGACCTTTTATGAGAAACAGTGGAGAGAACGGGGAATTTCAATTAAATACCTGTCTTTTCAGTTGGGTCATGATGAACCGCTTCGCGAGCCGGTTGTTGCCATAGAGAAAGATCCGTACAGGAGCTTCGGACGATCGGCAAGGGAGCGATGACTTTGAATTGATTATTGATGATTGATTATTGATTATTGATGATTGATGATTGATGAAGGAAACTGCAATCTGAAGACGGCAGGCCGGGTGGCTGACGTTTGCAGATTGGAGAGGTTGATAAGCGCTGGTTTTGGAATGGCAGAAATCCGAAATTCTATGTTCTTGTGTCTTGATACTTAGGTTAATAGTTGTGGACGATTTTTTCGAAATGGTTTATCGCGTTGTCAGCCAGGTCCCCCGGGGCAGGGTCACCAGCTACGGGGCCATTGCACGGTATCTCGGCACCGGGCGGTCGGCCCGCATGGTTGGATGGGCCATGAACAAGGCCCTGACGTATCCGGGTGATGTGCCTGCTCACCGGGTGGTGAACGCCAGGGGACTGCTTACCGGCAAGCATCATTTCGAAACGGAAAGCCAGATGCAGGAATTGCTCGGGCAGGAAGGCATCCTGGTGGAAGACAACCAGGTGAAGGATTTTGACAAATTGTTCTGGGATCCGGCCAGGGAATTGGAAGTATGGCTGGACCCTGACGACGAATAAAAATGAAAAACAAAAATGATGAGCGGCATACCCCGTAAGTTGATTGTCCCCAAGAACGTGACCGACGCACTGCGTCAGGTGAATTATCCTGGTTCTGACCAGGATATCGTGTCGATGGATATGGTTCAGGAGATCCGTATCGCGGGCAAAAAAGTGAGTTTTTCACTGGTTTTTCAGCGTTCCGACGACCCCAACATCGCCGCGCTGATCAAAGCCTGTGAAGCGATGATCGTCAGGGAACTTGGCCCTGACGTTGAAATCAGCGGGAACATTGCGGCAAAGGCGATCCACCAGATGGAACGGCCCGTGCTTCCCGGAGTGAAAAATATCATCGCGGTGGCCTCCGGAAAAGGAGGCGTGGGCAAGTCGACCGTTGCCGTGAACCTCGCGGTCGCGCTGGCCGGGACAGGTGCCGGCGTAGGTCTGATCGATGCCGATATTTTTGGCCCTTCCATCCCAAAGATGTTTGGCGCTGAGCAGATGCAGCCGGCCGGAGATCAGGTCGATGGCCGGGAAGTGATCCAGCCGGTCATCCGGTATGGGGTGAAAATACTCTCGATCGGCTTTTTTGTGGATGCCGGGGACGCGCTGGTCTGGCGCGGACCAATGGCTTCCAACGCGTTGAAACAACTCATCACGCAAGGGAACTGGGGCGGGCTGGATTACCTGCTGATCGACCTGCCGCCAGGGACCAGCGACATTCATCTCACGTTGGTCCAGACGGTCCCCGTCACCGGCGTGATCATTGTCACCACCCCGCAGGACGTGGCCCTGGCCGATGTGATCAAGGGGGTGAACATGTTCCGGAGCAAGACCATCGATGTTCCGGTTTTGGGACTGGTTGAAAATATGGCCTGGTTTACACCGGAGGAATTGCCCGAAAATAAATACTATATTTTTGGGAAAGACGGAGGGAAAAAGCTTGCCGAGCAAATGGGACTGCCTTTACTTGGGCAGGTGCCGCTGGTGCAGGGGATCCGCGAAGGCGGCGACACCGGCACGCCCGTGGCAACCGACGGGAATTCACCAATGGGAAAAGCGTTCCTCGATTTGGCAGCCAACACCATCAAACAGGTGGAGCTGCGGAATGTGCAACTGGACCCTACCAAAAAGGTAAAGATAAGCCGTAAATAAGAGATTCTTCTAACCTTTATTAAATAGATGATGAAACATTTCAGACTGCTTTTCCTTGTTTTTATTGCCGGAATTTTCGGTTTGTTTGAACAGGCAGGCGCCCAGCCTGCCCAAACCCAGGTGACTGTCCTGGTGAGTCCCGATCGTGCCGACTGGAAGTACGCCACCGGCGAACAGGTTACTTTCCGCGTGGAAGTTTTTGAATTCGGCAATCCCCTGGACCAGGTCTCCGTCCGCTACCGGTATGGGCTTGAGATGCTGCCTCCCGTGAAAGAAGGCACGCTGGTTGTGAAAGACGGCGAAGCAACCCTGAAGGTGCCGGGACTGAAAGAACCCGGATTTTTGAGGTTTTATGCCGAAGTGGAGAAAGACGGGAAAACGTACACCGGCTATGCGACGGCGGGTTTTTCCGTAGACCGGATCCAGCCTACGGCCACCTTGCCGGCCGACTTTCAGGAGTTCTGGGAGAACGGCAAGAAGGAGCTGGCAAAGATCCCCGTGCGTCCTGTCATGACGCTGATGCCCGAAAGGTGTACGGACGTTGTTGACGTGTATCACGTGGCGGTTCAGAATATCCT
>CAZANK010000083.1:0-1441 GCA_964486235.1 uncultured Prolixibacteraceae bacterium
CGATAAACCCGAAAAATGCAGTTTTTGAATGGTGCCATGTTCCGGCATAAACGAGCAAGATTCCGACCATAAAACTGAGTCCGCCCACTACAATCATTCCCGTTTCCATCTCTTTGTGGCTGATTTCGCCGCTTTGCACGGTGCGGGTCGGTCCCACCCTGAACAGGTTATCGGTACCTTTCCGGCTGTCGCCGTAATCGTTGGCAAAATTGGAAAATACCTGGATACAGGTAGCGGTGACGACGGCCAGTATGCTCACGAGGGCATGAATGGTATCATAAAACCAGGCCAGGCCACACCCCATGATGATCCCTGAGAGGGCCAGTGGTAGTGTACGTGGCCGTGCCGCCTTGATCCAACTTTTTGCTGTTGCCATAAGTAGTTCAAAGTTCGAAGTTTAAAGTTTCCGCGTTCCCTTTTGCGTGTTCCGGTTTCTATCTTAGTGCTGTTATGGGAACTTCGGGAATTTGTTAAAATCAGGTTGGCGTTTTTCCAGGAACGCGTTTTTCCCTTCCTGAGCTTCTTCGGTGAGGTAGTACAGCAGGGTCGCGTTTCCGGCAAACTCCTGGATTCCTACCTGTCCGTCGAGCTCGGCATTCAGTCCGAGTTTGAGCATGCGGAGGGCCAGGGGACTGTGTTCCATCATTCTGTTGGCCCAGGCCACCACCTCGTCTTCCAGTTGATCAAACGGGACGACCTTGTTCACCAAACCCATCTCCAGGGCCTCGGCGGCTGAATACTGGCGGCACATGAACCAAATTTCCCGGGCTTTCTTCTGACCCACGATGCTGGCCAGGTACGAGGCGCCCAGTCCGGCGTCAAAGCTACCCACCCTGGGACCGGTTTGCCCGAAAACGGCATTTTCACTGGCAATGCTCAGGTCGCAGACGACATGCAGCACATGCCCTCCGCCAATCGCGTACCCGTTGACCATCGCGATCACCGGTTTGGGAAGGCTCCGGATTTGCCGTTGTACTTCCAGGATGTTGAGCCGGGGAATCCCGTCCTGATCGAGATAGCCGCCTTTCCCCTTCACCGTCTGGTCGCCGCCGGCGCAGAAAGCCTTGTCGCCGGCTCCAGTGAGCACGACTACCCGGATCCGCTGGTCTTCCCGGCATATCCGCAGGGCATCACTCATTTCATTGACGGTCGCGGGGCGAAACGCGTTGCGGTACCGTTCGCGGTGAATGGTGATCTTTCCAATCCCTTCATAATAACCGAAAAGAATGTCTTCGTATTTTTTAAGGGTTTCCCATGTTCTGTTTGTATCCATGCATGATCAATTAAATGGTCAAATTCTTAAATGGCTAACTAATTCGCAGATTCCCGGATTTTCAGATCGTGAGAATGTCCGATTATCTGAGCATCTGTTCATGGTTTGTGATTTTCAGTTTCTCACTCAGAACTCACTGCTTCCTGTTTCCTTTTTCTGCTTCCGTTC
>CAZANK010000083.1:1541-10218 GCA_964486235.1 uncultured Prolixibacteraceae bacterium
TCCGTTCCCCGTTTCCGCCCACCGTGCTGAATAACTCCCGGAATACCCGGCTGTTTACGGCCGCATCGGTGAAGACCTCCAGCAACGCTGCCCGGTCCCGGCGTGAAGAATAAAGGCGCTGAAGCCCCGCATCCAGCTCTTCTTCATTGGCAGCCTGAAAGTAATCCAATCCGAACGTTTTTGCAATGCCATCGGCCGTGATGGTATTTTCAGTCAGAAAATACGTTTCAAAGGCCGGCGATTGGTCAGGGCCTTTGATCATCCCAAAGATGTTGCCGCCGCGGTTATTGATCACCACCACACGCAGATTTTTTTTCACGTAGTGATTCCACAGCGCGTTGGAGTCGTAGAAGAACGAAAGGTCTCCCAGGATGACGGTGTTCAGTTTTTCCGAAGAAAACGCGAAGCCGGCAGCGGTCGACAGCACGCCGTCGATGCCGGCGGTGCCGCGGTTTCCCATATACAGCGCCCCGCGAACCGCGTCGTCCATCAGCGCATAGCGGACCGGAGAACTGTTTCCGGGGTGGATGACCGATTCCGGAGGGATCGCCTTGCCAATCAGGCGAAAGACTTTCAGGTCGCAGAATTCGGCCTGGGCGATAAACTGATCGCGCTTCCGGACTACCTCCTGCTCTTTCTCCTTCCAGCGTTGCAGGTACGTATGATCTTTTGCAACGGCTTTGTTCAGAAGCCGGTTAAAAAAAGAGCCCGCATTTTGGCAGATCACTTTCGTCAGCGACTGATACGTGTCGACATGCTCATTGGAAAGTGTCAGGTGCCAGTGAGCATCAGGCTTGTTCTTCCGGAGGAACTGCTTCAGGGATTTCGACACCAGTTGTCCTCCGAAGCTGATCAGCAATTCCGGACGGTATGCTTTCCGGTTCTCTTTCTTCAGCGTGGGCATCAGCAGGTCGATGTTGCCGCAAAAACGGGGATGGTTCAGGTTTGAAAGGTGTTCCCTCAATACCACGACCCCGGAACGGGCGGCTAATTCAGCCAGATCATTTTCCAGCGCGGCGTCGGGAAATTGTTGTCCTGCCACGATCATCACCTGTCCGGCCTTGTTGAACGCCGAAGTCAGCCGTTCAAATTCCTCGTCGGCGATGACGGACTGTACCGGAGCCGTTTCGATCACCTGCGCCGGAGGCAACGCGTGCGCGGTGAGTTCGTGCAGCGGTTCTTCCAGCGGGATGTTGAGATGGACCGGCCCGGGATTTCCGGAAACAGACAGGTTCACGCATTCATTGATCAATCTGCCGGCATACCAGAGTTCCTCTTCGGACTCGCCCAATGGCAGGGTCACTTCTTTCTTTGTAAAGTCCCGGTAAAGATGCGTCTGACGGATGCACTGGCTTTCGGCCTGACCAAGCCACCAGGGAGGACGATCGGCGGTGAGCACGATCAACGGGACGTTCAGGTAGAACGCTTCCGCAATGCCGGGACCGTAGTTGAGGGCCGCGGTGCCTGAAGTGCAGACCAGCACGACGGGTCTCCGTCTCCCTTGCGCCAGTCCGATGGCAAAATAAGCCGCGCTCCGTTCGTCTGCGATGCTGAGGCAGTGAAAAAGCCCGCTTCCTGCAAAAGTATGAATGAGCGGGCCATTCCGGGATCCCGGCGACAAAATGATGTCGTTGATCCCTTTGGACAGCAGGATCGCTGCCAGTTGACCGATGTGTTTCTTTGTCGATATCATGGATGTTGAACCGCTTCAATGGCTGCTAATAACGTTTGCGCTTTGTTGTTTGTTTCCGTCCATTCGTCTTCCGGAACAGATTTGGAGGTGATCCCTGCTCCCGCGTATAGAAAATAGCGGGTGTCAGTCACTTCCATGCACCTTAAATTGACAAACAACCGGACACACTTGTTCATTCGCCAGGGACCCAGGAACCCGGTGTAATAACGGCGGTCATGCTTCTCGGCCTTCGCGATGAAACGGTCGGCTTTCTCTTTGGGAAGTCCACAGACTGCCGGAGTAGGATGGAGTTCGGCAATGAAGTTTCCAAGCCGGCTGTCCACCTTTTGGGCTGAAAAGCGAAAACTGGTTTTCAGGTGGGCGACACTTCCGCTTTCCATGGTTTCCGGTCCTTTGGTGGTATAGCGATGAATGCCAAAGCGGTAAAAAACATCGAGTGTGTACCTGGAAACAAATGCCTGTTCTTCAATGTCCTTGGTGTACCAACTGTAATTCAGATCGCTCCTGCGCGGTTGTGTTCCTGCCAGGGCAACGGTTTCCATCATTTTCCCGTGCGATTGGAGCAGGGCTTCGGGGGTGGCGCCCATCCACAATCCGGCTTGCGGCAGATTGACCAGGTAAACGAACGCGTTGGGAGTCATTTTTCGGAGCTGCATATACAGTTCCCCGATCGACTCCTCTTTTCTTTCGGCAGGTAGCAGTCTTGAAATGATGACTTTAGACAGGCTGGTTCTTTTAATTTCAGAAATTGCCTGTTGAACGTTGCGCAGATAATCTGATTTGCCGATCAGGTCATCCTCAATATTTTCCCCGCGTCCTGTTTCAAAGGCGGGAAGGGAATCGATGTTGAACGACGAAACAGCCTGATGACCTTTTAGCCAGATGCCGGGACGAAGGATGATTAACGGCGATCCAGTCGTGATCCGGTAGGGCGCGAAAACAAACCCTTCCTGTCCGTTTAGTTTGCCGAACCCGGACAGGGTGAGCAAATCGTCTTTCTCCCCGATCAATAGTTCCGGTATGGAGTCTCCCGGCATCGACCAGGCTGCGAAGGGCCTGTTTTTGGATAAAAGCTTGTCGAGAAAAATGCTGTAATCGTCCTTTCTGGTCATTTCTTTGCAACAATGATATTCGTGACCCGGGCTGTCGAAATGAGCCGGCCGTTTTCATCTTGTATATCAACATTCCAGATGTGGGTCTTGTTTCCGCGATGGATGATTTTTGCAGTGGCCCAAACGGTTCCTTCTTTCATGCTTCCCGTGTGGTTGGCGCTCACCTGAATACCCCGGACGTCGAACTCGTTCTGATCGATGAGCACCATGGTGCCAAGGCCGGCGATTGTCTCGGCCATCGCCAGACTTGATCCGCCATGTAACATGCCTCCCGGGCGTGAGGTCTGAGGACACACAGGCATGGTTGCAAGAATCTCTCCTTCAGCGATCTTTTCGATGGTTATCCGGAGATTCCCGATCAGGCTGTCGCGCAGAGCCGCATTGATCAACCCGACAGGTGTATGAATCGTGAATGTGTGATCATCCATAAGCTTTCCTAATTGAAAGCCCTAAAATAGCGTTAACTTTTAACTTTCCGAAATCCTTCACCTGTTTTAGCGGGGAGTGACTGAAAAATCGTCTTCGTGACCAGCTTCCGGCTATTCCGCTTCAGCGCCTAACACGAAACCACTAATGGACAGGTTTGCCGGGGGAGGATTGTTCCCGTTGGTCAGGTAAAGCAACTTGGATTCGCGCTTATCAAGCACCATCGTAAAATGATTGAGATTGCCGTGCAAGATGCTTTGATCAGTCTCCCATTCAAAGGTGTAGCAGCTTTCCTCCCCGTTCAACTCCGTCATGGTGAAGTTTTCCTGGATGGGGACGTCCGTATCATTGACAAACAGGGCAGCCCAGGCGCGGGGCGACTTAAACCGGCGAATGGCCACCTTGCACTTTTTTTCCAGTCCCCAGAACGGGAGTTCGGCGCTTTGGGGGCGATCCTGCGGCTGGAGAAACCGCCAGAAATTCAGTTGCTTCCCGGAAAGGGTGGCGAACCGGTCGGACGTGTGGACTACCCCCCCCAACATCCCGTTCCACCGGGCGATGGTCAGTTTTTCCGTTTCAGTCAGTTCGGTATTGACATCTCTCAGATAAATCGCGTCGGGATCATTCTGCCAGAACACATTGTTGAAATACTGGCAGTTATATGTTTCCTGGAACATATTCCTGACCCCATCCCGTGTCCAGGCATTTTCCACGTCGTTTGAAACCCTCATCCCGTCAACGAAGCCGATCAGAGGCGCAAAGGGTGAAATGCCGGCCAGCCAGTAGCTGCCCGCCCCGATTTCTTCCCGGATCAGGGTCAGCATCTCCACCAGAATCTGGACAGAAGTTTTATCCTTGTTGTACCGTTTGATGTTGATGCTGTCTTTTAATCCCCAGTCCAGAAAGTCCGTTTTAAAGAACGTAAAGCCCATCTTCCGGAAATGGCGGAATACTTTAATGATATAGCGTTGAACATCAGGATGGCTGCCGTCCAGGACATAATGATTCCCTTCCGGGGTTTGCCATTCAGGAACCGGATTCCCCTCAAGGTCCTTAATCAGCCAGTTCGGATGCTTACGAAATAACTTACTGTGTTCATCCACCATAAAAGGGGCAATCCAAATTCCGGCGCGGTAGCCACGTCTGAAAATCTCCCGGGCGGCGTCTTCCATGGAGCGGGGCCACTTGTCGTTAGTTTCGAGCCAGTCGCCGTGCAGGGTGTAGCCGTCGTCGATCTGGATCGTCTGAATCGGGATGGGTGGTTTTAATTTATCGAGCGTCATTAACTGCTCCTTCAGCTTTTCAAAAGAAAAGTCTTTTTTGAATTCATTCCAGGATGACCAATGGTAGCTGGTTTTGGTATCTTTCCGGGCCACCATGTTTTCTGAAATGTTCCAGGCAATATGCTGAAGGGTTTCATACGGGCGGTTCCCCATCACGACATAGATGTCGGGCAACTTGATGAAATCATCCTTCAGCGGAATGTTTTCCATAACGAAGCCTGTTTCAAAAAAAAGCTCCTCCCGGTCGGGATAGCGGTCAAGCAACCCTTTTCTGTGCGGACGGTTGTAGATGCTGCTTTTTTGAAGAAAGTCCGTATGATCATAGGCGCTGAACGCCAGGGTTTCATAGCTTCGTGCCATCAGGGCCGTGGTAAGATAGGAATCATACGACCAGGCTTGCTCACCGGTCACGTTACCCCATTCCTCTGCAGTCTGCTTTTGGATATCAAAGAGGCCCGACTGGCCCCCAAACCCAAGTCCCTGCTTGTAAAACCGGGTTACCCCTTCCATCCGGGCTTCTCCCAGGGGACAAAACCAAAACGGCGCGCGGGAAATGCTGCTCAACTCAGCCCCAATGGATACGGATCCCCTGTTTATTTTCAGGTCAAGCATGACAAACCCCCGGTCCAACTCGTAAATAATGCGTTTCCCTTTTGGGGAGTCGCCCATGAACGTATTACGTACAAAGATGCTTTGTCCGTCAATCGTGGGACGGCAATTACGTAAACGCATATTCCCGGCGATCAGGTCAAAGGTCCCGTCACTGTGTAAGATCCATTCCGGTTCCGTAATCTTGAATTTAGGCAGGACAGGCGTGCTGACAGTGCCTGGAGTCTCCGCCAGGAGCGGTAGCGGCAACATGGTACTGCCCGCTCCTGCTGCAACCATTTTGAGAAAACTTCTTCTTTCTATCCGGTTTGAGGTCATCAGTTAATGGCTGATTGGTTAAGTAAGGGTAAAATTAACAACTTTTAACACAACTTTGATCGAAATGCACAAAAAGATCATCCGGATTTGATTCTCTTGATAATGAGAGAATTGATTTGTTGTGAGTTGTAAAAAACATATAAATCCTCCACTTTAGCTGTGTGAAGATACGAAAAAAACCATGGGCGTGGAGTGATTTGCACTTCGGAAGATGGTTTTTTAAGCTTGCAAAAGACGCGTTAAACGGCTTAATGCCGTGAGTTCCTATTTTTCCGGTGTCGTTGATCGTTTCCCGGATCATTATTTTAGTGTTTGTTCCTCTTCGAATAATGGGTATGCAGCAGTTCGTGCGACAAATGTCCAAGCGGCTGACCGAGGAAGTCGTTGTAGAGTGTTTGAATATCTTCATTCTCATGCGATTTGCGCAGCTTTTTGCCTTCATCTTCCCGGTAAATCGCTTCCAGCCGTTTCGTCCGGATCTCGTTGTTGACCGGTCTGGGCTGTCCGCCGCCGCTGATACAGCCGCCCGGGCATCCCATGACCTCGATAAAATGATAGGGACTCTTTCCGGCCTCGATCTCATCGAGCAGTTTGGCGGCGCCTTTCAGCCCGCTGGTCACGGCCACTTTGACCGTCAATCCGTCCAGAAAGGCATATTCCGGGGTGGGATTTTCGATCTTCAACTCGGCAGTTTTAATCCGTTTCAGTCCGGCCAACGATTGCACATGCAGTCCTTCGGTGGGCAATTCGCGACCCGTGACCAGTTCGTACACCGTCCGGATGGCAGCTTCCATGACGCCGCCTGTTGTGCCGAAGATGTCGGCGGCGCCGGACGACAGTCCCAGTGGCGAGTCAAATTTCCCGTCAGGAAGGTTGCGAAAATCAATACCGGCATCCTTGATCATCCTGCCCAGTTCCCGGGTGGTGATGACCGCGTCGACATCAGGATGCCCGTTGTGCTGCATCTCCGGGCGGGTGATCTCAAATTTTTTCGCAGTACAGGGCATGACCGACACGACAAAGATATTTTTTGGGTCAATGCCGTTTTTTTGTGCAAAATAGGTCTTTGTCAACGCCCCCAGCATCATGTGGGGCGATTTGCAACTCGAGAGGTGATCCAGGTGTTCGGGATAGTGGTGTTCCACGTACTTGATCCAGCCCGGGCTGCAACTGGTGATCATGGGCAGGGCGACACCGTTGGACGGCGAGTTGAATTTTGCTTTTATCCGTTCGAGAAATTCAGAGCCTTCTTCCATGATGGTGAGGTCGGCGCCAAAGTTCGTGTCGAACACATGGTCGAATCCCAACGCGTGTAACGAGGCGGCCATCTTGCCGGTCACGAGTGTGCCGGGGTCATAGCCAAACAGCTCGCCCAGGGCAGCCCGCACGGCAGGGGCAGTTTGAACCACCACCGTTTTTGAGGGGTCTAACAGGGCATCCCAGACCACCGTTGTTGAATTTTTTTCTTTCAGGGCACCTACCGGACAAACCAGGACGCATTGTCCGCAGTTGGTGCAGATCGACTCGCCCAGTAATTCATCCTCCGAAGGCCCGATATAAGTCGCAAATCCCCGGTGGTGCGGATTCATCAGTCCGACACCCTGGATTTCATTGCAGACTGTCACACAACGCCGGCAAAGGATACATTTTGAAGTATCGCGTACGATCGAGGGACTTGAATCGTCGATCACATCCTTCGATTTGGCGCCTTCATAGCGGAATTCGTCTACCTGGATCAGCTCGCCCAGTTGCTGTAACTCGCAGTTCTGATTGCGCCAGCAGCCCAGGCAGTCTCTGGGGTGATCGGACAGGATCAGTTCGTAAACCACTTTGCGCACCTGACGTACCTTTTCGGTATTGGTGTACACTTTCATTCCTTCCGCGACCGCGGTGACACACGAGGCCATCAATGTTTTCGCCCCTTCGACCTCGACGACACAAATGCGGCAGGCGCCGATCTGATGAACATTTTCCAGGTAGCAAAAATGAGGGATCAGGATGTGATGTCGTTTGGCCGCTTCGAAAATCGTGGTTCCCTCTTCGACCGTTATCGGTGTGTTGTTGATGGTAAGGTTGATCATAACTGGTAGAATATTGTTTTAGTCGTAAGTCGTAAGACAAGAAGAATTGTGAAATTTCTGATTTTCAGATTCTCGGATTTTCGGATAGTCTGCCTGTCTGAACATCTAATTACTCTTGCCTTTTGCTTTTTATCTTTTATTTTGATATTTGTGTCTTGATACTTGTGTCTTTTGTCTGTTCTAATGTCTGGAGCATTGCAGGCAGCGCATGGCTTCAGCAATGGCGTTGAGTTTATGGAATCCCTGTGCCACTTCCTCAAAGCTGTTCTTTCTTTTCTCAGAATCGAGGTAGCGCATCGGGAAGCGTTCATGTTCAACGGTATTGCCCTCTTCGGGTCGGATCCGCGGAATATCGATGGGTTCGCCGGTATTGAGAATGCCTTTTCCCCCAAGAAATTTGTCGATCGATTTCGCGGCGTTCTTTCCGTCGGCAATGGCGGTGATCACCACATCAGAGCCCCGGGCCACGTCGCCTCCCGCGAAGATGCCTTTTTGGGTCGTCATCTGCGTGAGAGGGTCGACCACGAAGGTTCCCCACTCGGTAATTTCCACCTCTTCGCGGGTGACAAAAGGCAGGTCGGAGTACTGACTCACTGCGGGAATAGCAAGGTCGATATCCAGCGTGAATTCCGTGCCGGGGATTTTTACCGGAACACGGCGTCCGTCTCTGCCGAATTCGCCCGGCTTCATAGTGATACACTCCACCTGGGTCACGGTTCCGTTTCCCAGGAAGCGCAACGGTGCGACCAGCTCGTGCAGGACGACGCCTTCGTCGAGCGCATCCTGTATTTCACGCGGGTCGGCAGGCATTTCTTCCCGGGTGCGCCGGTAAAGAACATGCACCTTTTCCGCGCCCAGCCTGACTGCACAGCGGGCGGCATCGATCGCGGTATTCCCTCCTCCGATCACGGCCACCACGCCGCTGACCTGTACGTCCTTTTGCAGGTTCACATCACGGAGAAAATCCAGCCCGTGATAAACACCTTTCATTTCTTCACCACTGATGCCGATTTTCCGGGAAAGCTGTGTGCCGGTTGCAATGTAAACCGCATCATACTTTGACTTCAGCGCATTGAAGGCGATCTGTTCACCCACCTTCGTATTGTAAATGACGTTGATTCCCACCTGCAGGATTGCGTCGATCTCTTTCTTCAA
>CAZANK010000084.1:0-3574 GCA_964486235.1 uncultured Prolixibacteraceae bacterium
AACCGGATCACCTTAAATCCGGGTCCCGATCTGTCCGGACGGATTCCTGCCATATCTTCAAAAAAGCAAATATCGTACCCTGCCTGCATGGGGTGGCTGTGCGAGGCCTCCGCAGTCGCCAGCCTGGTCTTTTCGTTCACCGGCAATACCTCCCAAAGCGAGGTGGCACGGGCCGCATCCCACATATAGGAAAAGCTGTTCTCCCCCTTCCCAGTAAACAATTCCCAGGCTGCATCACTTTGTCCATGACGGACAAGCATACTGCCAATACGTCCGATTCCAAAGATACCGCAATTTGTGAAACCTTCGCTGTTTTGTTCCATATCCCTGATCACCGCCCTTGCAACAGCCTGCCCATCGCCCGCGGGAACCAGTCCGAGGTCCAGCGCCATAACATCGGCGGTCTGACTTCCGAAGGTTTTCTTTTGGTCATCGTAAAAACACTTTCGCATTTCGTCCGCGATAAGGGCTTTTTCGCCGGCGTAAAACGATTCGTCCCGCTTTCGTCCAAGCACCTGCGCGGTCTGTTCCATGATCCACACGTCGAGATAGTGAAAAGCGGTGGAAGTAAACTCGACCGGTGTTTTCAGGTCCTTCCCGTATCCGGGGGGACACCAGTCGCCCAACCCCTGCCAGATGATGTGCTGCGTATTGCCGCCGTATTTGCGGGTGCGGGCGGTATCCTTTCCAAGGGTGGAAACATAATCGGTCCACTGTTTCATGTCGTCATAAAAATCTGCCAGTACATCTTTGTTGCCATAATAGACATACAGCCACCAGGGCAACTGGACCAGGGCAGTTCCCCAGTCGGGCGAGGCCACCCCGCACAGGCGTTTTCCCGGCGCGATCATATAGGGAATGCCCCTTGCCTTTTCCGTAAAATAAAAGGTATTGTTATATCGCTCGTGAAACAGCGTCTTTTGCTCGTATATATCGCCTCCCGACCGGATGTCGTTCAGGTATTTCACCCAGAAATTGTTCATGTCCAGGTTCATGTTCGCCATTTTCACGTAGGCATGTGTATCACCAAGCCAGCCGCATTTTTCACGGTTGGGGCAGTCGGTGGGAATCCCGTGCAAGTTGCTCAACACCGTATTCAGGGCCAGCTCATGCAGCCGGTTAACCTGCGGATCGGAACAGCTAAAGGTTCCTCTCATCTCCAGATCGGTATGCACACGAACCAGGCTCAGCACCGTTGAATCAGGTTTTCCCTGATAGCCGGAAAGAGCGGCGTAGCGGAATCCGTGATAGGTGAAGCGTGGCGTCCAGCGCTCCGTATCCCCTCCCCTGCAAACATATTCGTCGGAGAAGGTCTTTCCATGATGGATCCACCCTAACGACCGGAAGTCGGGCTCTCCCTTTTCATCCACTTCTTCAGCTATCCGGATCAACAGGCGGGTCCCTTCGGGTTGCCGGACACAAAGCATGGGGATTCCGGCTGTGTTCTGTCCGAAGTCAAAAACCCAGTCCCCGTTTGCGTTCTGCCACATTTTCTGCGCTTTCAGAATCTGCTTCTTTCGGATAGGTTCGATGGGCTGCGGTTTCAAGACCGGCGGAATGCCGCTTTTCGCTTCCACTGCTGCCTTCCAGCCGGAGCACGGACTACCGGGCTCGCTCCACCCGGCAATTTCCTTTCGGGCGTCATAACACTCGCCCAGGTAGATGTTGCTTTTGATGACAGGTCCGTTCTGCCATGTCCAGCTTTCGTCGCTTCCGCTGATAAGCCGGGTCCCGTCATTGTAATCGACAACGAGCTGAAGCCGCAACATGGGCACTCCGTACGAGAAGGGCGCTCCCTGCCAGCCCGTGTTCTGGGCAAACCATCCGTTGCCGGTCATCACGCCCAGGCAATTCTCCCCCTCCCGGAGTAGGTGGGTTATATCGAAGGCGGTGTAAAACGCGTAGTGTTCGTAGTTGGTTTGTGCCGGATCGAGGTACCGCTCCGGATCGACCTGCTGACCGTTCAGGTAGAGCTCGCTGCAACCCAGTCCGCACAGGAAAACCAGCGCCCGAACAGGTGCCGCCCCCTTGCGGCCGGTGTTGATCACTTTTCTGAAATAGGGTAACGCATCGTCGGGTGGGCCCCCGGTGGTCATCCATTTTGCCTGCCATGACTGCTCGTTCCTGAGCCCTGTTACAAACCGTCCTGTCTGGCTCCAGGGGCTGTCGTTCCCGCGTTCATCCCGGATACGCACACGCCAGAAAAAGACTGTGCCCTCATCCCATGAAATGCCCTCAGGCACCACGTCCCATTGCTGCGCTCCCCGGCGTAACCCGGAGCGCCACACATCGGCCTTCCCCTGACAAAGCAGGTCCTCACTCCTGGCAATCTCAACTTCCCAGGCTTGCTGAACGGTCCCCTGCCTTTCAGAGCTGATCTTCCAGCTCAGGTTCGGCTGGTCAACAACGTCCGGATTAACGCGGTTATTGCAGCGGATCTCATACACCTTCAGGTAACCGGACGTCTTCGCCCCCGAAAGGGCGGGAGTAAAAAAACCGGCCAGCAGAAAAAAACCATATATCAAAAACTTTCTCATACTGTTTATTTTAACAAGATCATCCGGTAATTGAACCGGCGGTTTGGTGCGGTATCGCCATCTGTACAAAAAGAAATGGGATCTTTCAGCTCAGCCGGATTGTCTGTCCATTTAAAACCGAAGGTAAACTTGTTCCCGTTCAGTCCCAGAGGATCGCGCGGAATGGATAACTCCATCCTGTTTGCTTCGTACCGGTGTGCCAGGTGATATAAAAAACACCGGTTACCCGTCGCTGGTCCTTTTTAACTGCGCCCACTTCTTCAAACGAAGGCATGTGCCTGCCCAGCGCATCGGTTGCCACCCAGGTGTCTTCGTACAAATCGCGGTATGCTGTCGTGTCGCCTATACCGCTGTTTCCGGCTATCTGCTTTTTTTCTGCCGGCATAAAGGCCGTCATCGCGCAGAGGCTTCCGGCTGCAAAACACAGCATTATCCCGTATGTTGTAAATCGCTTCATCTTTCGTTGAGTCTATTTGAAAAAATTGCTAAATCTAAATTAAAGACGAATGCTCAAAAATATAAGCTCATAATTAACTGTTTATTCATGTTTTATCGCAAATGATCTCTTTGTGGCTTTGTGTTTAAAATGACTTTTCGGAGCAGACACTTCTTTTTAGTCTTGAAATCTTTTATCTAATAATCTATCCTTATTACTTTGACCGGCCCGAACAGGCCCGACGGCTGCAGGGGACTGTCTGCCTTATACGGGTTGACCGGGCACCAGGTAGGCCGTTCATCTTCCGGTATTTTCTGATCACCGATGAGCCGGTTCACCCAGGTATTCACTACTTCGATCTTCAGCTCGTTTTTACCGGTCTGCAGCACACCCGTAATGTCCACCTCATAAGGCGGCGTCCACACGCCACCGGCTTCTTTCCCGTTCACAAAAACCTTCGCCATGGCCGTCAATGCCCCCAGGTTCACCTTGATGGTTTTGCCTTCGGGCAACTGATCCAGGTTGAATGTGGAGGAGTAGACCGCCGTGCCCGAATAGTATTTAATCTGTTCATCGTCCGAAGTGGTCCAGTCCTGAAGCT
>CAZANK010000084.1:3674-10207 GCA_964486235.1 uncultured Prolixibacteraceae bacterium
TCTCCCCACGGAAGCGTCCGGTGTCCGTAATGAATGGTATTCTCTTCCGGAAGTTTACAGTCGGGGACGCAGCCGGTCAGCGCAAAAGCTTCTTCCATGCTCATTCCGTTCAGGATCATGCCCTTCCCTACTTTCCGCGACTTTACAGTCACGCCGTCCACTTCAGCCCATAGTTCCGCAGCCATTGCCTGGACCTGTTCGTCCGCCTGGGGCTGGTTCTGCTGACTGGGCGAACGTTTGGGCGCCGGACCCATTACGACAGCACCATCCGTGATAAGCTGCTTCAGTTTGGAAAGCAGTTCCGGCCGCATAGTTTCCAGTTTGGGAAGAACCAGTATCCGGTATTGTGTGCCGTGCGGCAGGGTGATGAGCCCGTCTTTCACGGTCATGTATTTTTCGATCACTTCGGCATTCATATAGTCAAACTGGTAGCCCACCGGAAGCGCCGGATCAGTGATGCCGGTCATTTTGGGCGCGTCTTCGCCGATGAAGTACGCCGCATCGGCCACATTCAGTCCCTGCTGAAGCATCAGGTTTGCCCGCTTCAGGTACTTGATATAGACATCGAGCTGCGAATACCAGGTGTTCTTCCGGTTAAACTCGTTCCCGAACCAGGCGTTCATTCCCGGGTTTTTATCTTCGTAAGGCTGTGAAATGTACACATGCAGCAGGGTGTTGTTGATCCCTTCGGCAAAGAAACGGTCGCCGCGCTGCTTGAACATCGCCGGGTAACGGCTGAAAGCAGGCCCCCCGCAGGTGTTCGACTCGGCCGAGATCTTTGTTTTTCCGTAGATGTGCCCGCACGAAGTGGCTGCACGGTTTTCAATATTCCCCAGCTCGCCCTCGCTCCAGAATTCGCCGCCTATCTCGTCCGACTGTCCGCCATACATCAGGAATTCACCCGGAAAACCCCAATGGCCATAATTTTCAAGCCAGGTGCGCAGGCCATGCTGATGACTCACCTCGCGGAGTCCGCCCACGTAATCATAAGCCACCTTGTCGGCCACCATACGACGCATGTCCCACAAAAAACGGTCGGACGCGAGTTGGCTGCTAACAACAAAACCCTGGAACACGGGAAGGAACGGAACGGCATCGTAGCCATATTTCTCCTGAAAGGCCGAAAGGAAGTCGTCGGTAAAATTCTGTCCCCCGGTTTCGTAGCTGTCCTGCACCACCACCTTAAAGGTCTTCCGGTCAGCTTCCGGGATGCGCTTCAGTATTTCACCGATATGGGCATTGAAATGGCTCTCCGCATGTTTTTTGCTCATTTTGTCAATTTCGTAACCGGTTGCTTCGGGCGAAGCCGGGCTGTTGGTCGTTCCTGTGGGAACCATCCCCGTGCGCATAACGATCCATTCGCCTTCCGGAACATCCCAGTTGAGTGTGCCGTCGGCCGAAAGGTTCGCTGTAATGTCTGTCACCTTCGACGGATCGATCATCGTGGCCTGATCGTCCGGTTCAGCCTGAAGCGGCCATTGATACTCATGCCAGTAGGGCAGCGGAGAAGGGAACATTTTTGCCAGGGTCTTCTCCGCATAACTGTCTACGCGGGGAGAAGCCGAAAGCGCCAGTTCGGCAATCCCGCAGGCCGGATCGGCATTTTTGATGATCAGCCGGTATGTTGTCGCCTCGGTCGATGGAAAAGATACCACAACCGGGGCATAGGGATCGAAGCCGACATGGAGCGCCGGATTGGAACGTTTTATCTGAAATTCAGCGAGCGTGCGGAAACTGCCATCCTCAGCCCGGGCCTGCAGCATTGCGGGCCCCGAGAAAGGATGCTCGGTGAAGCGGATCGTGAGGCTGCGCGCTGTAAACGGCTTTGCGGCCTCCAGGCTAACAACAAACTCTCCGGCGGCAGGAAAACTGACCGCGGTCTGCACGTTGGCGTCTGTCATTTTCTCCGGCCCTGCCACCTTGGGGGTCGTGGTAATTATTCCATTTTTACTGTTCAGCACAAGCCCGTCATCTTTCGGAGCCGGGTAAGCAATCACTTTGACATCCTGAAAAAGCGCATCCGGCTTCTCCAGTTTTTGACTAAGCTTCTGCGGCCCCTTCACCCGAAGCTCCGAAGCTGTCAGGTAGCGCATAGCTTCTTCCGGTTTCACCCAGGGCCCGCCCGACTGGCTCCATCCCGGCGAATTAAAAATGCCGATCTCGATGTTCAGTTCCGTCGCCGTCTTCAACGCCGTATGGATGACATCCCACCATTCTTCACTCAGCATTTTCACCTTCCCGTAAGGCAGGTTGTCGAGCCCGATATTCCCGATGAAGGCCCGGTTAATACCGGCTTTTTTCATTGAATGAAGGTCGTTGATCACCCCCTCTTTCGAGATGTTGTCCGATATCCAGTACCAGTACACGCTGGTCTGTACCGAATCAGGAGGATTGATAAAGCCACTTTCAAGGGCTTCAGTTGAAGTTTGCTGTTGACTTATTCCGCAGGACGCAGCAAAGATGAGTACTGCAAAACAAATGATGACCGAAGAATTTATTCTTTTCATGGTTCAGATTTCAGTTAGTTCCTGTAGTTATTTCGTTGCTTTTTCTCTTTATGTTCAAATTTCCTTAAAATCGAATGATTCACTATCCTGTGCCATCCGGTACAAGAATAACATCAGAAAAACGGGATCAAACAACAAAAAGAATTCACAAGCCAGAGGAAGCAGGTGTGTTGAGCTACGCAGCTTATTGCTCTGATGAAAACGAACTACTTTTTTGCTGCCCGATCGTCTGCCTCCCGATCAAACATAGATCACCTCCTTCATAATACGCTTTCGAAAACCGGGATTAAGTCTTCTGTGATCCCTAACCACGTCTACCGGTACGCCCAAATATTCAGTCAGTGCCTGAGGTAATCCTGTCAACGATTTAAGACCTAGTGCAGGCCCTTCATAGAAAATGTCTACATCACTCCCGGCGCTCTGTTGCCCACGGGCCACCGAACCAAAAATGCCAATCCTCGCTATACCATACTCAGTCCCGTGTTGGGCTACGAAACTACGCAACCGCGCTATATATTCCTCTTTTGTTGCCATCGCTTTAAGTTTTGACATTTTATACAAAGATAAGACTTTCACATCTTACTCAGGTGAATAAATGAAGTTAAAACGTCCGCCGGGAGCCGTGTCGCCGTTTACATAAAAGTCCATGATGTTGCCATTTTCCTGCATGTTGTCGTTCCACTTAAACTCGATGTCAATCCGCTTTTCCAGTCCCAGGACAGATCGTGCAATCTCCAGCCCCAACATGTTGTTCTCCGCCGCAAAGCGGGTGTCGGCCGCCTTTTCCCACTCCCATCGGTTACCTACGTTCTTTTCAACAACAGCCTTGCCTTTTGCCGGACTGACCCGGTTTACCACGAAGTCATATCCATTCCATCCCGTCGATTTATCCCTGTCTGAGTCAATAAAAAGCATCATCCAGTTGCGGTCGGTCTGAGGACTGAGTATGCCAGCCGTTTCCACGCAGAAATAGATATTTTGGCCATCACGCGCCACTTTGGCTCCGGTGATATCATTTCTGCCGGTAGTATTCCTGTAATACTGGTCATACCTCCCGCGATGGTCGCGGTGCATGGTATTCCCCTTGTAATGGCGGTAATGAGGTTTCACATCGGCCCACGCATCGCGCCTGCCCAATTGAATGGTTTTGGGCGCAGACACCTTCTCCGGAGTTGTCATCCCTTTAAACTTTCTCACCTGATCGATTAACTGCAGATAATAGACATCCCCTTTATCACCCCAGCCTTTATTGGGTTCAATGTCGCGGCTGTGCTCCCAGTCAAACTGATCGACAAAAGAGAAGGGGTCACCGGTCCATCCGTCTTTGGGCAACCACTGTCCGGCAATGAATTCATTCCAGCCGGTCACGAAAACCAGCTCCGGGTCCAGTTCGAAAGCCCTGTCCCACTGTTCGGCAAAATTCCACCCGTACAGGTATCCCTCTACCCGGGGATCAAATCCGTTTCGCGCGGTATAACTTCGTCCCTGTGAACCAGGAAGATTAAAGGCGCTGCAATGTCCGTTGGTTTCAGGGCAGGCATTCTGGGCAACCCCAACGGTAACCTGCTCAAACCGTCCGTCTTCTCCCTTTACATAACCGTGCTGCGGATAGTTTTCAAGCCAGCCCCACTGGTCGTTCCGGGTAGGCCCGTCCACATAATCGGGTTGTCCCGGACGGAACGTGAAAAAGGCTGCAATTTCCCGATCTTCGGCCGAGTCGGTCAGGTTATCCGGATAGCCCATGATGCAAGGCTTTCCCTTCCAGATAAACCACAGATTTTTGTACCTGCCCGGTTTATACACATCGCGGTAGAGCTGGCGGAGTGACGCCAGGGAATGGGGTGCCGGCCCAAAAGGCAGCATGTAGGCGATGCGCGGCACATTCACCCCATCTTTTTGGGCCTGTTCCCAGGTTTTCATCAGCGCCTCATACGACTCTTTCCAGGTCAGGCTGCCATTGGTACAATCAAAGAATACCGCATCGACACCCGCATCAGCCAGCATTTCGGCATGTTTCCGGAGGACCCAAGGATCGGTGGTTTTATAATAGCCCAGTAAAGGCTGCTCCCAGAAAAAGAAGCCGGGCTGTTTATCACCCCACGCCGGATGATGGTAATCTTTCATCGCCTCAGGATACTTTCGGACAATTTCGGTAATGTTCTTTACCGGATAGGTTGTATCGTCATTCCCCTGGTGCCAGGTCCAGTAAAACAGGGCCACGAATTTTTCCTTCCTGTTTCCCGCGTCTTTAAATTCGCGGACTTTACGCCCCAGGGCATCGGTTGCCGCCCATTGGTCGCTGTTCACGGGCTGCGACCATCCCGTACCGAGGCCAAGACAGAGCACCATCGCCACTGCCATCAATTTGAAAATAGTTTGGTTCATCTGCTTCTTAAATATGTTTGTTTCAAATCACTTTTATTCCGCGACCTTAATTGATGACTCCGCTGTAACTGACTTCATTCCAGTCGCCGATCCCGATCACGGATTTGGAAGGGTCAAATAACTGGTTTTCCCGTTCTGTATCGGCAGCCCGATAGAGGAACCAGACAGGCTTTCTGCCTCCCAGCCCGGTCTTATCGTCCGGAAAACGACGCAAGCCAATCCGCAACCCAAATTCGGCCCGGTTATCGGTCCGAATCATGCTCGTCTCATTTTATTTTGCTCAATCCCTCACAACTCACGTAGTTTGATTTTATGCCAAGTGAGTCAACCAGGTTCCTGATCCCGACCGTTTCAAACGTATGGGTGTTGTATCCTTTTCCCACATCATTATTGTATACCCACGACGGTGAAGGCCACAAACAAGCCACCGAAGTACCTACAAATTACAAATATTCCCATCCTGCACTATCCCGTAGAGACCTTTCACATCCAAAGATGAAATTCAGTCACATTCCCTTTTACTGCACTTCCGGCAACCAGGTACAGATGTGTTTACCGTTCCAGTTATTCACAGAAGCATAATCGACCATCCGGATAAAACCGTCTTCAGTAGGAACCCGGAACTGCATTTTTGTTCCCGGGATTATTGCAAGGATACGGTCAGCCTGTTTCACCAAACTCTCCAGTACGGCCGGGTCGGGGTTGACCCATTCATAATATTCTTCCATGCCGAGCATCACATACTTGCGCTCCCAAAGATCGCCGTTCGGACCGTCAGGTTGCTGTTCCGGCTCCGAACAACTGATACTGCCGTCAGGACGCTGTGTGGAAAGCACATCCTGAACGGTGGCATCAAGGATGCTTTTTAACTCCGAATCCTGTGTATAGCGGTAAAACATGCACCCGGAACGTACAGCCTTGCCCCACATTTCGCCCAACGCAAACTGTGGCCTGCCATGCCTGAAAAAATCCACAAAACTGGCATAAGGCACCACTCCTTTATTCCATTGCGTAATGGAATGACGGATATAGTCGTCCAGGAAACCATCCAAATGAACAGCGCCGGCTTCCATCGGCGTAAACTCATCCTGCACTTTGATAGGCTCCTGTTTTGTTCCGCAGGAAGTAAGCATGATACCGATTAAAGCAAGAAGGGCTGTTTTTTGTTTCATCTGTGAATAGTTTCTTTTTTAATTGCCACATGCAATAGCCCAATACTTCGGTAAAAAATGATATAAATATTTGAAAATCAACAAAATAAGTGTTCTAAAATTTGGATAAAACCCTGAAAATCAGTATCTTGATAGATTATTCCAAAACATAACAAGAATGATCTCCAGGGTTGGTAACAGTATTAAGTGTCTCATAGACAGCATCTTACAAGTTGAATCTTTTTCCAAGCTCAACAAGCCCCGAAAAGATTTCATCGTCTGCGTTCTTTGGCATATTATGAGCATCAAAGGTAAAATAAACTTCCTTCAGTTGGGCCGGTTCAGTTCGTCTGGTGAACAGACTTTTCGTAACCACTTTCAGATTACCTGACCTGGGCGGAAAATCCGATAGCACCTAAAATTTTGACAATCAACTATATATGACATTTTGGCAGTTTTTTCAAACCAGACAATATTGCAACATCAAATC
>CAZANK010000085.1:0-10178 GCA_964486235.1 uncultured Prolixibacteraceae bacterium
AGATGACGCACAGGTTCTCCGGCGGAAACTCCTTTAACCGGAACGATGCGGCAGAAAACTCCCCCGCAAGCCGGGTCGCCTTTTCCCAGGCCTCCGTCAGGTTGTCCGTCTTCATCACAAGCGGTGTGAAGCTGCTTAAACTCATGGCGCCATCCAGCTTCGGGAGTTCATTCATGTTCAGCTTCTCGTGAAACGAATCGGCCACAAAAAGCAAACGCGACCCCGAATGATTGAGGATATGATGGATATCGACCGGATTAAAGTCGGGCAATACCGGCACCGCCACGGCACCATACGTCACAACCGCCAGGAAAACGACTCCCCAATTGGAAGAATTTCTTCCCAACAACGCCACCTTATCGCCGGGCAAAATTCCTCCGAGTTCAAAAAACTGCTGAATGCGGTGAATCAACCCGGCTGCCTCCCCATACGTGTAGCCTTCACCCTCATAATCCGAAAAAACCATCAGGTCACGATTCCGGACAAACGATTGTTCGTAAAATCCCGCAAGACTGGTGTAAGTAGTATCTTTATCCATTTAGTTCGTGTTCGTTAAAGGAGAAAATAACAAAGTTAAAAGAATCTTTCCTTTGACGGGCATAATCCGATCGTTTCCTTCAAATTTTTTTTCGATCATCGCGAATGTCCCCCGTGTCGTCCAACCGTTTAAATCTCCTGGGACACAAAAACTTCATGGGCAACCCCATCCCGGAAACGCCTGTAGCGTTTAGTCAGCGTCTTATAAAACCTTCCGGAACACGGTTACCCGGAAAAATGGAAACCGGCAACGTTCAGTCAGAATCCGGGCTGAAGAATCCAAAAAAAGGGCTGTATCAAGATGCCGCCCCTCAAAGAGGTCCTGACAGCCCTTCTGAAGCCGGAAAGATTACTTTTTCTTCTTTTTGGCGAAGTAATAATAAGCTCCGCCGCCAACCACCGCTGCCGCTACAACAATGATCACGATCGTTGTTGTATCGTCTTCTGCCTCCTGCTCTCCCTCATAAAACACCGGGTCCATGTCGTCGATCGAAAGCGTATCCTCCTCCATCTCCAACACGTCTTCGTTCTGGGCAACAACAGGATCTACATTTGCAAAGGCCAGAAATCCCAGCATGGCCATCATCAACATAAACTTTTTCGCAATTTTCATATCCACTTTTAATTAAACGTTGTCATCGAGTTTGCCAAATTATAATATTTCCCTGCAATTTCAGGGTCCGATCCTTTAAAGGTATCCCCCAGGGCGATGATCGCCGGCCGATACCGGGGATTGATACGCAGGCATGACCGCAGTGTTTCCCTTGCTTCCTCCTGACGGCCTTCCGTCACCAGGATCTTTGCCAGCTCCACATACGCGCTGAAATACTTCCTGTTTGCGTCGATCAGCCTTTCAAAATCCTGCCTGGCTTCCTTGAAATTGCCCCTGGCCATTTTGAGTTGGCCCGCCAGCATCAGCGCCGGTTCATACATCCCGTTGATGGCTAATGCCTGGTTTACGGCATCCAGCGCCTCCTGGTTTCGCCCGGTCATGCTTAAACTCTTGCCAAGCTTGAAATAAATGTGTTCATCCTGCCTGTAAAACGCCAGCGCCTCCCCGTAACAACGGGCTGCTTCGGCATAGTCTTCGTTTTCATACGCCCGGGCTCCTTGCACCGGCAGCCAGGATTTCCGGGCCACCACCGCGCACACAGGAACCCCGTCAACCCGAACGGTATGGATTGTCCCTTCGGGGGGAAACTGGTTTTTCCTTAACTGTTCCGGACGGATGTAACTGTTCCCAATCACGGCATAGTCCCATTCCACATCATTTCGCTGCTGGTATTTAAAATACCGGAACCGGACGTTGTTCCTGTTCCGAAAATACCAGTTCACCGAAAAATTGCTTCCCACGGTGACCTTCCCGTTTACCTGATTCTCCTTGAGATAACGCTGCAGCCACTCTGCGCCCGACCGCATCGTGTGGTAATAATAATCCGTTTCATATTTCCCGTAAGCCCCCTTCAGTCCGCCGGTAAGCTGATTATAATACAGGTAATAATACGGATGCGAAGCGAGCATGAACTTTAACGGGTGAAACAGGAGCAACGCCAGCGCAACCATGCCTGCCCCCCTGACAACAGGCTGCCGGTAACGGGAAAAGAATCCATGCAGTCCGATCGCTGCCAGGATCACGATGCCGGGATACACGAAGATAAAATGACGCCACGCCCCGTACAGGTTTGCGCTTTTCAGGATGACAAACAAAACGGGAAACAAGATGGAAAAGAGCAGAAACCCGTAAGTGAGCTGGTGCCCGCGCTCAATGATCCGCCGCGAAAAGGCCAGAAACAAGGCCACTCCGGTAAAAACCACCAACGGGATGGTGATCAGCATGTATTTTGGCAAATAATGCCAGGGGTGATGATCCGACCAGATCAGTTTCCCTTCGAAAATCTGCTGGATCGTCGTGGGGAAGCGGGTCATGAGCTGATAAGACTTCCAGGGGTTCACGACCGGATTCTGCAGGGCATAGGGCCAGAGCAGAAGGCCGGCCAGGTAGCCGGCCGCGGAGATGATCAGCAACAGGACTGCCGTTCGAAACAGTTGTTCGCGGCTGACTTTTTTTTTTCGTAAAAACTCCAGCGAATGATAAATCAGGCCTGCAAACAGCAGGTAAAAAACCAGTAAAATTCCTCCTGCCCTGATACTGACGGAAAAAGCAATACTCACCACTAAAAACAGGATGAGCGATGGTTGTAACTTGAACTTGGAATAGGTTAATTTCAGTATGGCGTACACACCGGCAATATAAGCCAGGGCAAAAGGAATATCTTTTAAGTTGTTCTGCAAATGTCCGAGGAAGCGGGGAGAAACGGCAAAGAGCAACAAGGTCAGGACAGCAGCGCCGTATCCTTTCAGCCAGCGGGCAAACCAGGCGGTCATAAAAATGGCCAGCCAGCCGATAAAGCTGCTGAAAAGATGACGAAATCCGTAAATATCGTTGATATTGAGCCAATGCATCAGGATGGTCGCGATGTTATCGGGAGTCTGCCCGTAATACTGAAGATGGGTCTTCGGCGTGCTTAACGCGTCCTGATCTTTCCCCCCCGAAGCATAATAATCGTACACATCTTCCGAGTGGCGGTAATGCACTTCCTCGTCGCCCGAAATCCCCGCATCCCTGCTGATCAACAGCAGTCCGGCGAGCATCACCGCCGCCAGACAAAAAAATACTATTTTCAGGCGTCGTTCCTTCATGCTTGATCCTCGTCGTTCAGGTAGATCTTCTTGATGAAATAGAGGGGTCGCCTCTGAGACTCCTTGTAAATCCGATAGATGTATTCCGCAATCACCCCCAGAAAGATCAGTTGTACCGATCCCAGGAAATAAATACTCAACACCGTCGATGACCATCCGGGAATCGCGAATCCAACAATCTTGGCGGCCAACACATAAAGTCCCGCGGCCATAAAAATGAGCGTGCCGACAAGACCCATGACCAGGCAAATTTTGATGGGTAACCGGGAGAATGAAAAAATGGCATCGGCAGCGAGGCAAAGCAACCTGCCGGCGCTCATCTTTGGCTCACCCAACAGCCGGTCTTCGCGAACATACTCCACGAATCCCTGGCGGAACCCGATAAAGCTCCTGAGTCCGGGCAAATACCGGATACGTTCGGGCATCGAAAGGAAGGCGTTCAGGGCCACCCGGTTCATCATGCAAAAGTTCCCCGCGTTCTCCAGGTCATCCAGGTTTGCCACCCTTTTAAAAAGAAAGTGGAAGACGGACGTCATCCGGTTTCTGGTCATATTACCCTTACGGGCCACCCGCTTCCCGCTGATCACGTCATATTGACCTCCGGCAAGCTCCCGGTACATCTGCTCCAGCAATTCGGGCGGGTCCTGCAGGTCCCCGTCCATCATGGCCACGTACGCACCACGGGCATATTCCAGTCCTGCCGTGAAGGCTGCCGGATGTCCGAAATTCCTTGACAAGGACACGATCTTCAATTGGGGATTGGCTTGCTGATGCCCGATCAATCGCTGCAGGCTCCCGTCGGTGCTGCCATCATCGACAACAATGATCTCAAAACGCCGGCTGAACTGGCTTAACGCAGCAAGGCTTTTGCCGACCAACTCATCGATCAGCGCCTCCTCATTATAAACGGGTATCACCAGCGAAATCTCCATATTTTCAATATCAAGTCAATCCTCAATAATCAATAATCAATAATCAATAATCAATAATCAATAGTAAATAGTAAATCGCATCATCCATTGTGCTGCGTGCCGGGGACAGGGACCGGGAACTCCATGTCGACGGGTCCGAATTTCATTTCTTTTGGTCCCAGTTCCATATCCGACTTAAACAGCTCATCCCAGGTGACCTGTTTCCCGGTGTAGGCCGCCGTACGTCCCATGATGGCTGTCAGGTTTGAAACCGCCGTTTCTTCTGCCTGGTTCACATACGCGCCGGTACGGATCGCGTGGGCCAGATGCATATGTTCCTGGACATAAGGCGGAATCTTCACCTGGCCCATCGTCTGCCCGTTTTTATCTTTCGGGTATTCAAATTTCCATTTCACGGAGCCGTCCAGGTTCCAGATCGTGTTCTGGCAATTGGTATAGCCCCTGGTCCCCATGATCAGCTCGCCAGTCCCATTGGCGCAATTATCGATCTGACGGGACATGCTGTGCGAACTGACCCCGTTCCCATAGTCGAAATCGATGCTGAAAAAATCGTACTGGTCACCTGTAATCCGGCGTGCCCGTCCGCCATAGCCGATGGCGCTTTCGGGATGTTTCCCCAGGAACCAGTTAACCACGTCAATATTGTGAATATGGGTGTCCAGGATATGGTCCCCGCACAACCAGCAAAAATTGTTCCAATTACGCATCATGTACGTCATATCGTCCCATCCTTCTTCCCGGGTCCGGAACCAGACATGGTTCTGATTCCAATAGGCTTTCGCCGAGAGAATCTGTCCGATGGCCCCGCCGGCCACCTGTTTATAGGTTTCGATATAATCTTCCTGATGCCTGCGTTGCGTTCCGGTGACGACATTCAGCCCAATCGCTTCGGCTTTCTTCGCCGTGGCAATCACCGAGCGGATTCCCACAGGATCGACCGCCACCGGCTTTTCCATGAACACATGTTTCTTCTGACGGATGGCTTCGCGGAAATGCTCCGGCCTGAATTTCGGGGGAGTCGCGAGAATGACCACATCGACTTCTTCGAGGGCCATCAGCTTCTGGTAGGCGTCAAAACCGGTAAAACAATTTTCCTCCGGAATTGGCAGTTGATACTTATCAAAGCGTTCGCGGCAGGCATCAATTTTATCCTGAAAAACATCGGCCAGGGCAACCAGCTTCAACCCCGGGCCTGCGCTGACAAAGTTGATGGCTGCACCGGTTCCCCGGTTTCCCGCGCCCACCAGTCCCGCCCGAAGTTCCCTTCCCTGCGGCGCGGCCGACAGGATTGGCGGAAGACCCAGCGAGCGGTTCACGTCCTTTGCCTTGCACGACGACAGTACCGCGTTCACCCCACAAACGCCTATCCCCGCGAGGGCGGTAGCTTCCAGAAAGCGTCGCCTGTTCATATTCTTCGTTTGATCAGTCATTTTTCTTCTTATCTTTTTTTCTTTCTATCTTCCTATCTTCCTATTCCGTTACCAGGCTATCTGCCTCACAGACCACACGAAAGCCTACATCCTGCACATCCGAATACCACCAGATCGATTTTGGCATCTGAGGGTCGGTCATCAGCCATTCGGTTGTCCGCGTAAAATCGCGGGCTGCGCTTCGCACCCCGGCGGCGTCACTTTTAAAGGACCCGCCCCGGATCACGTATTCCCGTCCCCGCTTCGGTCCGCGGGGGTCGACCGTGATGGCTCCCTTGTAGGTGGCATACGTATCGGGATTGTAAGGATCGCTGCAAAACTCGGCCACGTTGCCCGGCATGTTTTTCAACCCGAACGGATTGGCCTTTACCGCGTCCGGTTCGGCCGTCTTTCCCCCGCTGTTGAGCTGATAGATGACATAGGAATTGATCACGGCCGTATCGGGACTGAAAATCTTCCTGAAAAATCCTTTCGAACTATAGTCCCCGGGACTTCCTTCAAACGGATAGGGCGTCTGTGTTCCTCCCCGGCAGGCATACTCCCACTCGGCCTCGGTGGGCAGCCGGTACCTTTTGCCCGTGACCTGCGACAACCACCTGCAATACACGTTCGCGGCATGCCAGGTCATCGTGATGGCCGGGCGTTTCCCTTTTCCCCAGCCCTGGTCAGGCGCTCCCCAGGGCGGGGTGGGACCTGTTATCCCGTCCACGTCTTGATTCCCGACGGTCAATTCCTTCCGTCCCTGTGAGGATGTGGCCTGGAAAAAGGCCAGGTATTCATCCCAGCTTACCTCCGCCTTCGCCATGAAAAACCGGGAAACCTTTACCTGACGCACCGGCCCTTCATCGTCATCACGGAAAGGCTCACCCTTTGGACTGCCCATCGCAAAGGTGCCTCCGGGAACGGCGACCATTTCAAAAGACACATCGCTCCCGGGAACCCGCTCGGTGAAATCCTTAAACGCCGTGACCGGGGTCGCCGCGGTATAAACCTCTTTTACAGCCGATGTATCGCCAAAATTCAGGTTATGCGCATGTTTCGCGTTGGGATCAAAATGCCCCACGTTCAGGTGGCAATTCAGACAACCCAACGCCTGCTTGCTCGTGATAAAATAGAGGTGGGCATCATCCCCTTCACGCGAAAGCGTGGAGGGGAATAAGTTGCCATGGCACTTTAAACATGATTCCTGATAAACAATTCTTTTGGCATATTCCAACTTTCTTTTCGCTTCCCAGTTAAAATCTGCGCTGTCTTTAAAAAGCATGCCGTACAAATCCTTGAAGCCATGCTTGACCTTCGCCGGCAGATGGCCGTGCCCTTTCGGCGGCAAATGACATTCGACACAGTGCGTGATCACGCCTGAGCTGTTATCGTAATGCGAGGACAACTTCCAGCTTTGATCGGCATGAGGATGAATGTGGCAGGACATACAATACGCATCGGTCGACGTGTATTCCATCACCCGGTTGCCTGCTGAAACGACAATTACACAGGTGACCACGCCAACCAGCACAAACCAGGCCCAGGCGCGGCTCCCCTTAAACGGATTCTTCCATTTGATCGTTACCCTTCTCACCGCTTTTTATTGGATTTAATTAGTCCCTGCAAATCTAATTCCATCCAATTAGCTGCTTGTTAAACGAAGTTTAGAGCGGGATTAAATCCGGGTTAACCGGCGATTAAATGACCCTCTTTTCACTCAAAAATAGAATCCCAGTTTCCACTATATCAAACGCTTAAAAAATTTTAAAAAAATTAACCCGCTTTCACACTTTTTACGATTTGAGGAAATCGTGAAACGACATCGAAAGGGGTTCGTCGTATAGTTCCTGGTAGAGCGTGGCGAACTGGTCGTAGGTAAAACGGGCGGTATTCATGTTGTTTTGAAGGACCAGCGCTTTCAGTTTGCAGGAAAGCGCCTGATCATTGACCGGGTCGGTAACCAGGATGCGGTCGGACAGTTTGAGGATTAATTCGTGGTCACGTTCCATGTCCAGCTTTCCGATGAAGTTCATCAGCATGTCGACGATGCTGTTTCCGATATTCCCGGCATACACATCCAGCCAGTCGTGCGACTCTCCTTTAAAAACCTTCCCGGCGCTGACGATCCGGTAGAAATCGGCATAGAAACCACTCTGGCTTTCACGGGGCTCGTTCAGCAGCTTCAGGCATTCCACGTAATCGCAGTACACGCTGCCCGAGAAACGCATGGTCCAGCAATCGATATGAAACAGGACATCGACCTTGTCCATCGATTCGAGGATCAGCCTTAGTTTCCGGATGGTCACACCACGGCTGTTTTTGGCATTCTGGTAATTCAGGTCAGGCCAAAGGATGTCTGACAATTCGTTGGTCGATATTCCTTTTCTTCCCTGTTGCGAAGAGACCAGGATGAGTAAAAACAAATGTTTGACCTTCGGTGTGAACTGACCTGTAATGTCAAGGCCATCCCGGTCTGCCACCCTGAAATCGCCAAAGAGCTGGATGAAATTTCTATCGGGATAAGATCCGAAATCCGGGTCCTGCAATTCCTTCAGCTTCTCTGAACTCAGAACATGCCTGCGGTACGACCGGAAAGGCAATCTTTTATAAAGCCAGAAGAGAACAAGCAGGGCGAGCAGGACAATCCCGATTTTCGACAGCAGGGGATACCGGCTGAAGATAGTCTTGTGCGGGGTAAGGTCGACCAGGTCCTTGCTGAGGCTCCAGATCTCCTCCTCCCCCAGTGTCCGCGACCAGATTGTCAGGTCGTCCAATGAGCCGATCATGTTGGATGACGATTTATAGCCGGCCAATCCCATGTAAATATTGTCGCGGCCTTTATAGGAAGGATGCCCCATGGACCGGTTATCCGGCTTGCCATCCACGTATATGGCCTGTTCCCCGTTCAGTTTGCTGTACCGCCAAACCAGGTGGTACCACCGTCCGGCTTCAATCCGGGTTTTTCCCTGCAGGTCGTTGGAGAAAAATCCGAAATAGGGCCTCCCCGCCCGGATCACCAGATGAATGCTCTGCTGATAAGAGCCGCCGGTTGTTCCGAGGATACAATAATCTTCTTTCCCTTTTTCATACCGGTCGATTTTCACCCAGGCGGAAACCGTGAAGTCATGATCCCTCAGCTTCAGGTCTTCGGCCTTAGGCAGCACTACATGACTTTTGCCGTTAAACCAGCCAATCATACCCCTGAGCGAATCTCTCCGGTATTCCATACCGGCATCTTTCCCGTGGAAGTTATTCATCCCGTGGTCGCGGACGCCATTCTCGAAATTGTAGTGTGCCTCCAGTCCCTCCGTGATTTCCAGCGGCATCCCGACAAAATGCTGGATTTTGTTTTGCCGCGGCTCCTCAAAGCTGACCGACTCGGGTTTGAACTGATAACCCGGACTTTTGGGAGCTAAGGTCATGCTCTCACCCGGTCCAAGCGGAAAACAGAACTTTCCGCTGGTCAGGCTGTTAGTGCCTTCCCAACTGACATATCCCAGCAACTTCGTATTGAAGGTCACCGTTCCCCGGATGGTTCTGAAACTTCGTAACTGGTAAAGAATCTGAAGGATCCAGCTTCCGTACCGGTCAAGAAAGATAAAATTCGGCGTTTTCCCGGTGTTCTTCCAGACACTTTTGATATGTTCGATCAGATACGGGTTTTGCGTGGTATTGAAAAAAGAGGCACTTGCTTGACCCGTGTTCCCTGCCACATTGTAATCATTATAGATCAACAGGGTATTTCGGGGGTCGCCTTTGAGGAATTCGCCGACGAAAACCGGGGCCTCAAGGATAGAATAATACGGCTCCACCGCGTAATCCCAGATGTAATGCAGCCAGTCGGGACTGCTCCGGTGCTCCTGCATACAGAAAATGACCAGCCGCTTACCCGAATCGACCATCTCCTTCAGGGAAGGCCATTCGCCCCGCCCGCTGAATTCAAACAGGTAGGGATGGATGCCTGACTCATCGATCAGTGCCGAAAGCTCATTCACGTTCACATTGAAATCAAGGAATAAGGTCAGGATTTTCTCCGGTTTGTTTTCAAGGGTCTTTTTGATGGTCAGCAACTGCTCGAAAAAAGGGGTAGCCTGTCCGCGGCCGTCCAGCAGCACCAGTTGGTTTTGCTGCCGGTCCCACTCCAGGTAAAAACGAAAGCCCCCGATATTCAAATCGAGCAGTTGCCGCACCGAACGGGTTTCTTTTACCGCGGCGTCGGTCCCGGAGAAATTCGAAATGACATAGATGCTTTCATCGTAATATTTAAGCACCGCGTCTTCCGCCCCCTCCGACTGAAGGACGGCAAACAGCAGGCCAAAGAAGGATCCTGTCACGTATTTGAAAAGCCGGTTCAACATGCTCCGTTCAAAAATGTCCAACAAAGATAGCAAAACCAAGAATCTAAGCAGAAACCGATTGTTTAATTCCGCATGTAAAAGAGCGAAAAGACGTGCGTGCGAAAAGACGTGCGTGCGGAATGACGTGCGTGCGGAATGACCGGCTAAGGAGAGTGACCTCAAAAAAATTTGCCCGCGGAATGGCTGGATCGGTCAGAAAATTTTGAGGTGACCGATTTTTTTGTATTTTTGCCGCCGTA
>CAZANK010000086.1:0-10156 GCA_964486235.1 uncultured Prolixibacteraceae bacterium
TTGCGAGGATCGTTTTAATCGAAAAACTCAATAGCTTTGCGGGGCAAAAGACAAAAGGACGCATAAAACTGCCTTGTGCCCGATCGTGCAGCGTGTGGCGAAGGTCAACCTGGAGTTTGTGCTGATTGTTGAAAGCAATTGGAGATGTATGAAGCATTTGGGGCTGTTTGTTAAGGCAATTTTATTCTTCGCGTATCTTGTCGGTAGCGGATCTGAACCGGTCAATCCTCATCCTGCCGGATCACCGCTGGCGGCAACGATCGTCAAACAAAGCTATTACACACTGGCATACTCTGAAGAAAATGAGCAGGCTCTTTGGGTTTATTACCGCCTGACTCCCGATTTTATTACCGGCACAGTGAAGCGGAATGACAATTTCCGTCCCGATCCTGCCGTACGCACCGGCTCTGCTACCCTGGCCGATTACAAGAACAGCGGGTATGATCGCGGTCATTTGTGTCCGGCGGCCGATATGAAACTGAATGCCACGGCCATGTCCGAAACCTTTTATATGTCCAATATGTCGCCCCAGATTCCAGGTTTCAACCGGGGAATATGGAGCCGGGTGGAGGATCAGGTCCGCAAATGGGCTTTAGTACACGATTCCTTGTACATTGTCACAGGCCCTGTGTTCCGAGATAACCTGGGGGTGATCGGACAAAATAAGGTGACGGTTCCCGGCTATTATTACAAGGTAATCTATTCACCGGGAAAACAAGAGATGATCGGGCTGGTCCTTCCCAACAAGGCCTCGTCCGAAGCGGTCAGCAGGTTTGTTGTTCCGGTCGACAGCGTTGAATCGCTCACCGGGATCGATTTTTTCTCCGAACTGGCCGACGCGTCTGAAGACAAGCTTGAAAGCGCAGTGGATATCTCAGGCTGGATGAACAACGGCTCTGGCAGCCGGATGGCTTCCGCATCAAATACAACGCACGAAAATCCGCCGGCAACCCGCCTGCAGTGCAAAGGAATCGCAAAATCGACCGGAAAGCAGTGCCGGACCCTGACCACAAATGCCAACGGATACTGTAATGCGCATCAGGCCCAGGCTGCACCCGTTAAAAAGGAGCGACATCTATAAGTTTCGCGATATCCCAAAATGTCCTGAACAGCCGCAACAATCTGAATTTATATTTGCGTTAATCCCGAAAAGTTTCAATATTTGGAGCGCCGGACTGTGCTGTCCTGACCTGAATATATCAAACTAAATTTTAATTGCTGATCATGAAGAAGTATATTTCATTTTTGCCAATCCTGTTACTTTTTATCGGAATAAAAGCAAACGCACAAGACCAGATTAAACGTGAAAATATCGAATGGCTGGATGTCTGGCTTCCGGAAACAAACAACAGCGGGCTTCCCCGGGTGCTGTTGATCGGTAATTCCATTACCCGGCAGTATTTCAGGGAAGTGGAACAGCAATTAAAGGGAAAAGCTTTTGTTGGCCAGCTGTCGACTTCCAAATCGCTCGGCGACCCTGGATTACTGAAGGAGGTTGAGCTGGTGATGGGTTATCACCGGTTCGACGTAGTTCATTTTAACAACGGGATGCACGGCTGGGATTATTCGGAAGAAGAATATGCGCGGGCATTCCCCGGTTTGCTTCGTCTGATCCGCAAATGCGCTTCCGGCGCGAAACTGATCTGGGCCAGCACGACGCCAATTCGCACAGGACAAGACATGAAAGGCTTTGCGGAGCGGAATTCCCGGGTTATCGAGCGAAACCGCCTGGTGGCTGAAATGCTAAAGAACGAAGACGTGCTGATCAATGATCTGTATTCGGTGGTTGAATCGGATCCTGTCTTTTACCAGGGAGGAGACGGGGTTCATCCGGCTCCTGCAGGTGTGAAGGCTTTGGCGACACAGGTTAGCAGCAAAATCCGCCAGGCCCTCGGCGAAAAACCCTGATCGAATGGTCTTTCGGCCAGCGAAACTTCGTAAACGGAAACAAGCTACTGGTCATTTTACCCGGCGAAATTCTTTCTTTTCGGAGGCAGGTGAATCCGTTATTCCTCTGTGAGCCTCTATTCGATTTTTTGTTTTACTTCTTCCTTCAGAGGTTGAAGGTGATTCTTAATTATTGCCCAGACCATTGATGAGTCAATGGCTTCATAGGCGTGTATCAGCCTGTTTCGAAAGCCGACGATTTTTCTTGCATGTTCAAGGTTGTCTCCGGGGTCTAACAGGTCGAATTTATTTACTGCTTCTCCAATAATTCCCAACTGACGTTCTACCGCACTCTGGGTCTTCAAATCTTTTAAGTACTCATCATAGTTTAACGATGATTTCGTGAAATCTTCGATCAGCTCAATCGCTCGAAGGATGTCAGACAAGTACTTGAGCGCTTTTTCCGTCATATATCAGGATTTTGGTGGAATCAATGTCTTTTCGCAGGTAAGGATTGCGAATTGATGAATCTGTTAGTAAATCCACTTTCCGGCTAAAAAAAAATTCAAAGCTATCCCAGAGAGATATCAATTTCTCTCCTCTTTCAATGGGATCAGGATCATCTATTTCAACAAGTAAATCGATATCACTTCTACCGGGGTCAAAGCCATCGGAGGTGGATGAACCGAAAGCATACAGGTATTTCACCCGATGCCGCTGGCATATCGCTTTAAAATCCTTTTTCTGCTTTAATATTTCATCCTTTATTACCATAAATCAAAGATAGTCATAATGGATCAAATACCAAGCATTGAAGTGGATAGAGATTTATGTTAGACCCATCGGTGTGTTCATCAAGATATTATCCGCATATTTAATTAAAATGCCGAGGTTTTTCTCCGCGTTAGTTTTTGGGTTAACAACGAAAAATGCTGACATTTAAAACAACCCGAAATGGATATATCTTTGCCGTATATCCATATCAGATTTTAATTTATGGTTTTTACCTCTCTGAATTTGAATGAGGGGTAAAGAAAAATTCATCTGTATTATAAATAATCTTTAGGCATAGCCACCATAAATAAATACCTACTTGTTCAATTACCAGAGGAGAAATCAGTCCATGCATTACGTTATTTCTGAAATTACAGCCTGAAGCTAAAAAATGATCCAGTTCTGACCACAGATCATTAGACATTTCCCCTTTTAGTTTTTCTAAAGTCCCGCCTAATGTATTTTCTTGTTGGAGGTTTTGACTTAGCTGGGTAGTGATAATTTCCTTTTGATGGGCGATATAACGAAGGCTGTTTTCTATTTGAGGCAATAATATATGAGCAGCAGCATTGAAATCATTCTCAATGCCGTAAAGAATACCTTTCTCGAATAGATATGTCCTATCTTGCGGAATGAATTTACTGTTTATCTTTTCTAATATGCATCCAATAGTCCCTGGAATCATTTCAATTCTGCTAATATCATAAATATCCTTTGCTGCTCTTATATATATGCAATGGTTATATTTTGTAAACAGGTTCTTGTCCTATCTTCGATAGAAGCGTCTCCCCGCTTATGATTTACAGTGGCTCCTTTCTCATTTAAATGGGATGAATCAGGAAAATACTTCAAAAAGACACCCTCATTCTTCTTTTCAAATTTTATATGATCTTCTACGGTCGCGTTTGTAACGATCGGAAAATTAACTATAAATTTCCAGGCCGATGATTCATCATTTACGTGGTATTTATCGACAACCTCTCGGCAAATTTTTCTATAATCTACTTGCGGAATCATTGGTACTCCGCAAATGCTTATCAATTTACTTAATTCTTCTTGCTCTTTTGCCAATTTTTCTGAAAGCCTCTTTTTTTCGATATCACATCCGTCTAATGAAAAAATTTCTCGCAATGCTTTTTTATATAAAGAAGCAACATGCGGATAGAAAGTATTTTCCTCTTTGTTCTCGACAAAAAAATCAGCTTGTTCCTCTATTATATTACTTCTTCTTTTTTTTGCTTCTTTGGAGTTCAACGCAGAAATTGTTTCCAAGGCATTTATATAGCATAATGCATCGTTATAATTTTTATCTGCTAAAGATGACTTAATTCTATCTTGAATATTATCACGATATTTATCACGTAAGTGTTGTTTGCTGATAACGCCACCTATAATAAAGATCAAATATTCATATTGATGGGCGGATTTAAGACTCTTAATGAGTAATTCACATTCGTTTGCGATTTCAAGAGTATACGATTTAAAAATATCCTTTTTAAATCGTACAATAGAGAAAGCTCTAAAAGCATATGATGGATTAAGGGTCTGATGGAATACTTCCAAGTAATATTTATATGCTGATATACAACTACTTACTGTATCGATTTTATTCGTTTGTAGAAGGTCGAACCATCGGGCCATCACTTCTTTATTGTCAGTGATATTGCCGATTCCTCGCTTCTCTATCTCCCGAAATACAGGAAGTGTTAAGTCTAAATCTTTAAAGAGATTTTTTTTCGTCTAAATTTGCATGGCATAAAGCATGAATAAAGTGTACGTTGTCATTTTCCTTTTCCAAACTCAATCGCCAAAGGCTCATCTTTAGTTTAGTACCATATAGATTACCATCTACTATTCCCATATTTTCTCATTCGATTTATAAGCTATAGCATTCTGATTATATTAATAATAGTTTTGGATGTGTAGGTGCTGGGGACTTCTTTGTTTTGAAAGACCATAAAGTATTTGAAGTGTTCTCCTGCCTTTTCTGCCCATTTCCGACCGAGAATATTTTTTGCATGGCTCTCGTCGTTATCAAGATGGTCTCCTTTCGTTTCAATGAGGATCAGGTTCCCTTTGCTGGTATAAATAATGAAATCAGGATAATGGTTGCTGTCAAAACCGTTTAACGCAAAGCCTCTCCCTTTTTCAAGGTTCCGGTGCCAGAACATCACATTATCCAGAGCCGCAATATTCATAATGACTTCCTGCTCAAAATTGTTAATTGAGGCCTCCCGTTCATATAACGATTTGCTGATCGGTGAACAGACAGAGACCTGGGTTAGCTCCTTGTTAAATTTATAGCAGGGTTTCACGGTTACGCAGTTTGTATCCAATAATTTGAAGAACTGCTCTTTTGTATAGTCAGCTTCCAGTTCCCGGATCTTCTCTTTTATTTTTGAAATGTATAGAAATTCGTTATTAACTACATCACGGACCTGATCGGCACTTAAATCGTCAAATACTCGATTGACGTACTTCGTAAGATCGTCATGAGAAACCGGACTCATATCCCCCAGTCTGGAAACGATCAGTTTGCTGACCTCCTTGATCTGATTCTCTTTGGGTTTTGACAAAATCGTCTCGATTAATATGTTTCTCGCCCGGCTGGAAACTTTATCTTTTGTGGCTGTATGTTTCTGTTCATTGTAATCAACCTGGTACACTTCGGCCGAAGTCTCATCGAAATTTATTTCAGTGCTTTTCCCGGACAGTCTAAATCCGTCAAGTAGGCTACTCCGCGTCAAGAGTTGTTCTTCCTGCGCCAATTCGTCAAATAAAATCGTATCATGCAATTCCTTCTTCGATACTTTCCGGTAAAATTGCGGAATTTGGATATCCTTAGCAACATCTAGATAATGATCTTCTATCCTGTACTTTTTAGGCTGCTTTCCCATTTCTTTCAATAAGTAGTCTGTATTGTCCTCCATGTAAGATTCTGCTTTCTGTTCAAAAGACAGGCCTTCGACCTCTCCCTTAAGCGTAATCTGTTTGACTGAATCAATGGTATTTTCGATCCCGCCTGCCGTCAGTTCTTCTTCCGGGTTGAAATTGACCGCATCAAGATCAATCTCGTCCGGAGACTTTTTATTTTCAACACTTTCTTCTCTTTGTTCTCCGAAAAGCGCTTGCTGCAAAACTTCATCATCCGTCATCTTTCTTTCAGGAGCCTCGTCTGCAAAATAATCGTCCTTACTGAAACCGGAGTTCTGTAACGCATCAACGATATTGTCAAGGGTCGCCTGGAATTTTACCGAGGCTGACAGAACGAATGATAAGTTCAGCAATTGTTTTTGATGCCGTGTAACATAAGGCTGACGCAACACCCTTCCCAGGATTTGTTCAACATCAACAGCAGATGAACGGTCAGCCAGAGAGGCTAAAATATAGGCAAACGGACAATCCCAGCCTTCCTTTAAGGCATTGACCGTGATAATATACCGCACGGGACAATTTTTTGCCATCAGGTCAATTCCATTCAATTCGTCCAATCCGCTGACTTTTATCTTGATCTGCTCTTCCGGAATTTTTAGTTTAATAAGCTGTTCCTTGATATTCCGGAAGGTAGTATTATCTTTTCCCTTAATATTTGACTGGGCCTGGAACAGAACGACAGGACGGATATATTTACCGGTTATCTTTTCTTCCTCAATGGCGAAAAGCTCAAGTTGCCTTTGCAAATGTAATGCGCTGGTAATAACGTCTTCTTTCTTATAATGATTATAAACAATGACCGGCAGCTTCACCATATGTTCTTTTTTCAACGACATGGCATTGACAAGACTGAGAATATTACTGTTTTGCCTGGGGGTAGCAGTCAAGTCCAGAACAAAAGAGGGATTTAGATTGTTGAGCATTTCGACACTTAAATCGCTTTCGGCGTTATGGCTCTCGTCCACAATAACCACTGGTCTTAAGGACCGGATAATATTGATTAGCGCTGTCTCATCGGTCTCAGGCAACAGCAACTCAGGATCAATCATACTGCGAAACGACTCCAAAGCCCCGTTTTGCTGATAAATTTTCCGGTCTTCCTGCTTCCGGGAATCAATCCGTAAACTACTAAAACTGAAAATAAAAATGTTTAACTGCCCCGTCAGCGACGTTGGGTTAAATCCCGCTCCCTGCAGTAACTGCTCTTTCTCAAAGACTTCTATCCTGTTCCCGAATAGCGAATTCAATTTTTCCCGGTAAGAGTGGCCCGGATCAGCAAGATTGTTCGCTGTTTGCTGCAATAAATTTGACCATGGAACCAGCCAAACCACTGCTTTGGGAGTCGTGCTGTCGTAAGACTTAAAAATTGAGTAAAGGGCGTTGCAGGCGATAAATGTTTTTCCGCCCGCTGTAGGTACTTTTATGGTAACATGTGAAGCCCCTGGAATAGTATCTTTATACGGAGTCATTCCGCTATTGGAACCGTCCGGATTTAACTGATACTTCCCGACGCGGCCTTCCCAATACCGGTTAAAAGCTTTGGCAGAGCTCCGGTATATGTTTTTATATTCCAGAAATCTTTCCAGATCATTGATCACCTGTTGCTGATATGGCTTAAGTTCCAATTTTCTATGTCTTAATGTTAAACAACAAATAGTTACGGAAACCGTTATCGACTCCCTATCCGGCTTAAATGCCCGATCCAGCGATTGAATCGTGGGCACCTTGCCCTGATCTTTGCTAAACCGATCTCGCCTGCGAGCAATGGCCCGTAAACTGTTTTCTGGTAACCTGTAATTATCGTCGCAAGGCGTTTCGATGGGGCCGTCATTCTGCCATCGTTGATATCTTCCGGATTTGCAAATTCAGAAAGTGTTTTCTCCAGGCAATGATAATCCGCAAAGTCCTTCTCTTCAAAATAATCGTCAAAGACCTGTTTATCACAAAACAGGAGGCATTCGAATTCGTGCAACTGGATATAAGGAATAAAGCGATATTGATACTGCTCTTCAATTTCATCAAACATCGCTCGTTCGAGAAAATCCATTCGTCGATTTTTATCCGGAATGTCAAGTGCTTCAGTCCAACGCGGAAACCCATGCTTTTTATGAATTCCATAATAGTCGATCAACATCGAAACAACGGAAGAAGGATCTGCCTGTAAGTAGTTCATGATCTCATTTTTCAAAATTCTCCATTTAACGATGCCACCTTTCGTTTTTTTTATGGTCGGATTTTGAATTTGGACATTGAGCGCCGCAAAGTATGGTTGCAGGACATCATGGCAAAATGCCTGTTCTGTCTGGCCTTCCCCGATAATGATCAGTCTTTTCATTTTGAAAAAGGTTGAGCAGAATTAATAATATTACGCTGCCAGAGATCACCCAAAGAATATTCTTCGAGCCATTTTCTCAATGGCCCGGCATCCAATCGTCTGAAAATCGACTGTTTTTGTTCTTCACTCCGGTCTACCGTCACAATATCCTCCGGCTCAAAACAATCGATCAGGTTAACAGACTGGGTAGAAATGATGATCTGTGTTTTGGCCGACGCAGATTGGATTAATCCGGCCAATTTGGCTATCGCCTGCGGATGTAGACCCAATTCCGGTTCATCTATAATGATTACTTCCGGCGGCTCAGGTTGCATAAGCACTGTAGTAAGTGCGATAAACCGAAGCGTTCCGTCCGAAAACTGATAGGCGGAGAAGTTTGACTCCAGGTCCTCCTTTTCAACCCAGCGCAGTTCTATTTCCTTTTCGTTTAGACGGTTTGGTTCCAGCACCAAATGGTCTATATAGGGAGCAATCATGGTAATCGTTTTTTCCAGACGTTTAAATGTCTTTGGATGTTTCTCCTGCAAATAGAAAAGAAAGGCAGGCAGATTTCGACCGTCGGGTTTCAGGTAAAGATTGTCGTCTATGTCACATTCTTTCCGAAGCATCGATGTGGCTGAGGTATCATGAAAATGATAAATCTGGAGGTTTTTCAGATATTTCCTTAAATACTTATCACGATAGCTGTCAGAATCCAGAATATGGCTCTCTTCGATGTCATAAGTTCCGTAATAGCCTTGAATGTCGTCATCTTTTGAGACCTTATATCCAGAATCTTCACGGTGAATGAAAAGCCCTCCTTCACTTGTCTGGTTCAGTTCAAACCAATAGGCATTATTGTTCTCGCCGTCTGCAGCAAAAATCATTTTGCCAAAAAGAGATTGTGTTTGCTTACGCCCGAAATAAAGAAGATTATCTGCCTTTTCCCGGATTACAAATCGTTGTAGCTGTTTATTAAATATTGCGTTCACCAATTTAAAAAAAGCAATGAAATTACTTTTCCCGGAACCGTTACTTCCAATAAAAACATTGACAGGCTTTAACTCCAGTTCCATCGTTTTTATCGACTTAAAACCTTCTATTTTTATATATTGCAGCATAATCTTTAAAATCTGGTTATGTCCCGAGGGATCTTCTTAAAAATAATATGATATTTCTGCATAAAACTTTCTTCGAGCAGACAATTATCGGCATAAATGATGTATTGTTCCGCTTTTGTTTTCAAAGTTCGCAAAAAATGATCATCCAGTGTCGTAATTTGGTCCTTACAATAATAAAAATAATAAGCCGTATTGTTCGCTACACCAAGCAGGTGTTTTTCTTCGGCATTGACCGAAGAAAAACGCTGCCTGGTCTCGGTGTACCAGACATATTCACGGATCTTTTCGGTGGGAACCGCCTCATTAAGAACTTCCGGCTCAATAAACAAAGGCTGTCCCAATTCGTAATAATCAAAACCACTTCCCGTTCCTTCGACGGCCTTCTTATCTTTACCGTAACCTGTTATAACCCGCCTGACCCGTTCGGCCGTAATATGCTCGGCATAGTCTTCCATCTCGATCAGAATAAACTTGCGGTTACCTCCATCCTGTTTATTGAGGTTTAATACCGCATGAGCCGTTGTACCCGAACCAGCAAACGAATCTAATACAATTGCATCCTCGTCTGTATGCAAAGAAATGAGCCATTCTATTAGCGTTACGGGCTTAGGCGTTTCAAATACTTTGTTACCGAATATTGCTTTTAATGTTGCGGTACCATCAGCATTATATCCAACTGAATCTAACCATGTACCCCACCCTACCATTCTTTTCTCTTTACGAATTTTTTCAAATGGAACCCATCGTTCTGTTTGCCCATTTACGATTACCCCTTCATCATAAGAACATAACTCCCAATGAGCTTCGTTGGGATCTTCTATTATCGACTTCATTTTTTGCTCTTTCCCCCATCTCCAATGGCCTTCAACACCATCATTTCGATATGGATATACCTCAATTCCTTCTGGATTTCTTAAAGGGAACCATTGCCCAGGTCTATCTGTCCTTAATGATACACCACCCCATTTTCTTAGTTCACGTCCCTTCTTATATTTTCCTTTGCCATCCTTTAGCGCCAATTTTCCTTCAGATCTTTCTTCTTGTGTAATTGAACTAGCATCTCCTTTGTGATAAACTAAAATATATTCATGTCCATTTCTTAGCTTTGTTTTTTCTTTTCCACCAC
>CAZANK010000087.1:0-5150 GCA_964486235.1 uncultured Prolixibacteraceae bacterium
TTTAATCGATCTGGCCCAGCAGGGCATCGCGTTCCTTCAGGAACTCCGAAAGCCTTTCGATCGGGTCGCGTGTAATCGCGATCCTTCCTGAGCGAACGAACTGGGGTACGCCAAATTGATTAAGCCGTTCGAACAGTTCCTGTGTTTCCTCCTTATGGCCCGTCTTCTCCACGACGATGTATTCCCGGGTAATTTCCAGGATCCTTGCACCGTGATCACGAATGATTTTTTCCACTTCGTCGCTCTCAAACAGGTATTCTGTCGACACCTTATAGAGCGCGATCTCCTGATAGATCATTTCGTCGTTGGTATGGTAATACACCTTCAGCACGTCGACGATCTTCTCAAGCTGGGCAACCAGTCGTTGGACCTTTTCTTTTGAGGTATTGACCACGATGATAAACTTGGAGATACCGCTAAGGGCCGACTGAGAGACCGCGAGGCTCTCGATATTGATTTTCCGGCGGGTAAAATTGATGGTGATCCGGTTCAGTAACCCGATGTTGTTTTCCGAAAATATGGTAATATTAAACTCCTGATTCATTTTTTTTAGTTTTTGTATCCGTTCGAGACACAAGTATCGAGACACAAGTGTCAGGATGATGTTTTTATCATTTCATCGTTCGAAGTCACACGTTAAAATGCCAACCTGCTCACAGTTCATAGCTCATTAAGCCTCAAGCAGAACATCCGACACGGACGCACCGGCCGGCACCATCGGGAACACGTTGTCTTCTTTTTCGACAACCACTTCCAGCAGATAAGGGCCTTCGTGCGCGAGCATTTTCAGGATTCCCGGTTCCAGTCCTTCGCGCGAGGTCACCTTATGGGCGGCCATGCCAAATCCATTGGCGATCATGACGAAGTTCGGATTCTGAAGTTCTGTAAACGAATAGCGTTTCTCGAAGAACAACTGCTGCCATTGGCGGACCATCCCCAGAAAATTGTTGTTCAGGAGAATGATCTTCACGGGAAGCTTATTCTGGACGATAGTCCCCAGTTCCTGGACGGTCATCTGGAACCCTCCGTCTCCGACAAATGTGACCACTGTTCTGTTTGGCGCCCCCAGTTGTGCACCCACGGAGGCGGGAATGGCATATCCCATCGTTCCGAGTCCGCCCGAAGTGACATTGCTTTTGGAATGTTTAAACTTGAAATAGCGCGAAGCAATCATTTGGTGCTGTCCGACGTCGGTCACCAGGATGGCTTCCTGGTTGGTGTTTTCAGAAACCAGACGGACTGCCTCTCCCATTGTAAGCCCTTCTTTTTCGGGGAACAGGTCCTTTAAAATGACTTTCTCTTTTTCAATTTGATCACATTTGCGGAATTCCGCGATCCAGGCCTCGTGACTGTTGGGCTTCACGTTGTAGGTCAACATCGGGAGGGACTTTTTGGCGTTGCCCGGCACGGCGACGTCGGCTTTGATGATTTTGTTGATTTCGGCGCCGTCAATTTCCAGATGGATGATTTTGGCACGATTGGCATAGGTGCTGACTTTCCCGGTGACGCGGTCGTCAAAGCGCATTCCGACGGCAATGATCAGATCGGCCTCGTTCGTCTTGACATTGGGGCCATAGTTGCCGTGCATGCCCAGCATCCCAACGTTTAAGGGATGATCCGACGGCAGCGCCGACAGGCCTAACAACGTCCATGCTGCCGGTATACCGGTTTTTTCGAGAAATGCTTTTAATTCCTCTTCCGCTTGCGCGATGATCACCCCCTGTCCAAACAATACCAGCGGTTTTTTGGCTGCATCAATCAGTTTTGCCGCGGCTTCCACCTGGAAAGGATCGACAGGTTGTTCCGGCATATACGACCTGATCTTGGTGCATTTCTTATAGCTGAAGGACTCCATTTTCTGGAATTGGGCATCTTTGGCGATGTCCAGCAACACCGGCCCGGGTCTTCCGGATTGCGCGATATAGAATGCTTTGGCGATGGCCTCGGGAATCTCATCTGCCGATGTCACCTGGTAATTCCACTTGGTGACCGGCATTGAAATGCCAACCACATCCGACTCCTGGAACGCATCGGTGCCCAGAAGGGGAGATGCAACCTGCCCGGTAATGCACACGAGCGGCACTGAGTCGATCATGGCATCCGCAATGCCGGTGATGAGGTTGGTTGCCCCCGGACCGGAAGTGGCAAAGCAAACGCCGGCTTTTCCGGTGACTTTGGCATAACCTTCCGCGGCATGGGCTGCACCCTGCTCATGACGGGTTAAAATATGGGTAATATGTTGGTCGTAATCGTAAAGGGCATCATAAATCGGCATAATTGCTCCCCCCGGATACCCAAAAATGGTGTCAACACCCTCTTCGATCAGGGAAAGAATCACAGCCTGTGATCCGGTAACAGATTTTGTCATCATCTAAAAGTTTAACGGTTTAATTTAATCGATTCTACGTACGGCGCCTTTGTCGGCCGACGTCACCATACTGGCATAGGCCTTCAGGGCCTGACTGATTTTGCGCGGGCGGTTCACCGGCTGCCACGCACTTTTGCCTTTGGCTTCTTCTTCTTCTCTTCGCTTTGCCATATCTTCTTCACTGATCAGTGCATTGATCTTGCGGGCCGGAATGTCGATTTCGATCAGATCGCCGTCACGCAGCAGGCCAATAGCCCCTCCGGCGGCTGCTTCCGGGGAAATGTGGCCAATTGACAGGCCTGAAGTTCCTCCCGAGAAACGCCCGTCAGTGATGAGGGCACATGCTTTGTCCAGCTTAACCGATTTCAGGTAGGAAGTCGGGTAGAGCATCTCCTGCATCCCGGGACCCCCTTTAGGCCCTTCATAGCGGATCACCACCACGTCACCTGCCTGAACGCCGTCGCCGAGGATTCCGTTTACCGCGGTTTCCTGCGACTCGAATACCCGCGCTGCTCCTTTAAACCGGTACACCGAAGGATCAACGCCGGCTGTCTTCACGATACAACCGTTTTCTGCAATGTTCCCGTACAGCACCGCCAGTCCGCCGTCGCGGTTGTATGCGTGATCAAGATCACGGATGCAGCCGCGTTGACGGTCCATATCGAATGTATGATAATACGATTCCTGTGATCCCATGACACTGTTTCTGAACCCTCCCGGTGCAGACTTGTATATCTGAATATCTTCATCTTTCACCAGCGGGCTCATGAGGTCATATTTTTTGATCGCCTCTCCCAGGGAGAGGCCATCCACCCGGTACACGGAAGGATCAAGCAGTCCGCCCCTGTTCAACTCAGCCAGGATGCCCAGTATTCCTCCCGCGCGGTTCACATCTTCGACATGATAAGCGCTGCTGGGCGCCACCTTACAAAGGTTAGGCGTTTCTTTGGACAACCCGTTTATATCTTTCATGGTAAAATCAACTCCGGCTTCCCAGGCAATGGCAAGGATGTGCAGGACCGTGTTGGTCGATCCGCCCATGGCGATATCGAGTTTCATGGCATTTTTGAATGCCGCTTTTGTCGCAATGTTTCGCGGAAGAACGTTTTCATTTCCGTTTTGGTAATAATCGTGCGTTAAACGGACAATCTGGTCTGCAGCCTGTTTGAACAACTGTTTCCGGTTCAGATGCGTGGAAACGATGGTGCCGTTTCCCGGGAGCGCCAAACCCAGCGCTTCGGCCAGGCAATTCATGGAATTTGCCGTGAACATGCCTGAACAACTTCCGCACGTCGGACATGCATTTTGCTCCACCTTTAAAAGGGTTTCATCGTCTGTCCCCGCGTCCGCGCTCAGGATCATCGCATCAATCAGATCGTATTTTTTCCCGTCGATCACGCCGGCCTCCATCGGCCCTCCCGACACGAAAATGGTGGGAATATTCAGGCGCATCGCCGCCATCATCATCCCCGGCGTGATCTTGTCGCAGTTCGAGATGCAGATCATCGCGTCTGCCGTGTGGGCATTGCACACGTATTCCACACTGTCTGCAATCAGGTCGCGTGAGGGCAGCGAATACAACATCCCGTCGTGCCCCATGGCGATCCCGTCGTCAATGGCGATGGTGTTGAATTCGGCCGCGAAACACCCTTGCTCCTCAATTTCCTTTTTAATGAGCTGGCCCACGTCATGCAGATGGACATGTCCGGGTACAAATTGGGTAAATGAATTCACGATAGCAATGACCGGTTTCCCGAATTGCTCTTCTTTCATCCCGTTGGCCCGCCATAAACTCCGGGCCCCGGCCATCCTGCGGCCCTTGGTGCTTGTTGCAGATCTTAATTCGTGTTGCATATCCTGAGTTATTTTAGTCTTTAAAAAAAGCCCTTCCCGGCGAAGAGAAAGGCTTTAGAAATTTGTCAACATTCGTCAGCCTTTCTTAGGAGAAACCAAGAAGGACCACTAGAATGACTGTCGTACGAGAGATTGAAGAATGCTTCATTGTTCCTTTTTTTATCCTTTATAAAATGAAAAAAGCCATTCTCGCTGAGTGAGAATGGCTACCTGATATACCCACGTGCAGCATCCTCACTTCGTTTGCGAAATGACGACGGCTAGAAGGACGATGACGTGATGTATGATAGCCAGATGTTTCATTTTATTTGTTTATAAAGGCAAAAGTAGGAATTAATTTCAAAAACCAAAACGAATTTAAAGCCAAAAATCATCTTTTAAAGTAAATTTTACACAAACTCCCCCGTTCATCGTTTTTATAGATACATTTGTTTTTATAATTGATCGCTTAACCTATGACAAAGTTAATGAAATCCGGACCCGGTAAGTTTGTAACAGACTTCTGGTTGTTGATTTTTCGTGTCGCCGTCAGCGTGGCGATGCTGACCCATGGTATCCCGAAGCTCCAGATGCTTTTCTCGGGAAGTGGGATCACATTTGCCGATCCCCTGGGCATTGGCGATTTCTGGACGTTGATACTGGTTGTCTTCGCGGAAGTGGTCTGCTCAGGATTGCTGATTTTGGGCGCCTTTAGCCGTCTGACAACTGTTCCGCTTATCGTCAACATGGCCGTGGCTTTCTTCGTTGTTCACGGGGCAGACCCATTCGGGAAAAAGGAACTGGCGTTGCTTTACCTGTTCATTTACCTGACGGTACTGGTGTTTGGCGGCGGCGACTATTCGCTGGATCGCTTTTTCAAACGAAGATGATCCTTTTTGGTGAAACTAAAGCCGGTACACGGAGACCAGCAATTTTTCGATGGCGTCAA
>CAZANK010000087.1:5160-10085 GCA_964486235.1 uncultured Prolixibacteraceae bacterium
CGTCAATCGCTTCATTTTGGCTGCAGGCAAAGTTATTCAGGGCGATGTCGAACAGGACTTCCCGGCCTGAGGCTGTTCGTAACAACCCTGCGTAACAGCGGATTCTGGTCATGCTGCCGCTTTTGGCGCGCAGGCACTTCTCCGGAAAGTGTTGCGGGTTGAACGAGTAGAGTGTGCCGTCGGGTACCGCGGGGATCGAGTGGAAAAAAACGTCGCCGTTCCGGCTTTTCTTCATATAAGCCAGGACTTGGACCATTTGTTTGCCGGTCAGCGCATTAAGACGCGATAGCCCGCTTCCGTCGCATAGAAAAAGCCCCTCGGTGTCGATTCCTTTGTTTTTCCAGAAATCGGTGACGACACGGATGCCTTCGGGCGTCGTGCCCGCTCCGGTTTCGACGTAGGCCAGGTGTTTCAGCAAATGCTCGGCAAACAGGTTGACACTTTCATGATTCGTCACGCTGATCAGGTCTTTTAAAGGCGGGGAGAAGGTGGTGGCCAGTGTTACCATGCTCTTATACGATCTGGTCTTGTCCCCGCTGATCTGGCCTCCAATCTTAATCCCTCTGGTCCTGGCCAGATTCCTGAATTCGCCGGCCAACAGTTGCGCCGGATTGGGAACCGATGCCCGGATCACAAAATCTTTCTTTCCTTTTGGAATCGTTCCCCGGATAACGCGCTGCGAATCAAACGGGCTTCCGAAAACATACGCCTGGTCGCGCTGATCGTCTGAAGAAACAACCCGGTTATCGAAGGTTACACCCGGTATCACGGGATTGACGGAAAGAATTCTCGTGGGCCTTCCCGCCGCGGGCGATGACCACAGATGGATTTCACACAGGTTGTCACAAAACGACAAACCACTGACACCAGCTCCGTAATAATTTCCCATGTCTTCCCAAATCCAGGTTGGAGGAATGGTCTGGTCATCATAGATCGAGGCGTCGGGAATGATATTCCCGCGAATATAGCGGATGTTGCAGGCGTAAAGACTGTCAACCCATGTCTTCAGAAAATAGTCCTTCAAATAGTGCTCGGCGAAGTATTTCGATCCAAGCGCCGGATCGCCACCGCCAACAATGACCAGATCGCCTGCCAGGGTGTCATTTCTGACCGTACCGCTGAGAGCCAGCCGGGTTGAAAAACGGTAGTCAGGTCCCAGGACTTCCAGCGCCGTGGCCGTTGTCACCAGTTTAAGCGTGGAGGCAGGCGCCAGGCTTAGGTGGGGATTGAAAGACCCGAGCATCTCTCCGGTTGCCGCGTCTTCCAGGTAAACCCCAATCGTGGCGTGTTTCAAAATACCCTGCCTGGCCCACCGGTGAATGACCGTGTCCATCCGGGTTGTCGTCTGACCATGCCCGCCGAGCGAAAAACTCATGAGCAGGAATAACAGGACCTTTTTTGCGATGTTCCTCTTCATTGGTGCCGGTTTTACAAATTTTTTGCTCAAGGTATCCATTTCGTCCGAAAAATAAAAGCCCCTGCCGAAAACAAATCCTGATCAGTTGAGAAAAAATGGAAAACGCGCAAAATCCACGACCACTGGCATGCGGAATTTCAGGCATCACTCTTGTTAATTTTCAAAAAATAAATTATCTTGTTAGACCGTTTATCAGGTGCAATTCTTGAAATAACTAAAAGAACAAACGCATGAAAGGGAATGCCTATTTGCTAAAGGTCTATATTTCGGAGTCTGACAAGATCGGATCGTCGCCTTTATACGAGGAAATTATCCGCGAGGCGCGTGAAGCCGGGTTGGCAGGAGCGACAGTCTACCGGGGCATGTTATCGTATGGTGCCAGCCATTCCATCCATACGATGAAAATATTCGCGTTATCGAACCATTTGCCGGTGATCGTTGAGATGGTCGATAAGAAGGATAAGGTACGCGAGTTTTCAGAACGTGTCAGGGAGCTGATCAGTCTTTCCCAAAAAGGAGCGCTGATTACCATGCAGCCTGTGAATGTTTTGGAGTACAAGGCGGGTGACAAGTACAATCAGTTCAGAACATTTTAGGTGAGCGGGATACGGTTAAATTTAGGTTATCCCTTTTCTCAAAATCAGTTTTGTACAAGGGATTTGCTATCTTTGTGCGGCTTAAAAAAGTTCTTTTTTCAAGATAACAGACTGTTAATGATTTTATAGTATTAATTCAAAACCATAAAACATGTTAATTCGTAACGTTATTGGTCGGGAAATTTTGGATTCACGTGGTAACCCCACTGTCGAAGTGGAAATCGCCCTCGAATGCGGGGCAATTGGTCTTGCGGCTGTTCCTTCGGGAGCTTCAACAGGTGAAAACGAAGCCCTGGAGTTGCGCGACGGCGATAAGGGTCGTTACCTGGGAAAAGGTGTGTTAAAGGCTGTTGAGAACGTCAATGAAACGATAGCCAAGGAAATCATTGGTATGGATGCTTCAGATCAGGTAGGGATCGACAAGAAATTGCTGGAACTAGACGGTACCAGGACCAAATCAAAATTGGGCGCCAATGCCATCCTGGGCGTTTCGCTGGCGGTGGCTAAAGCGGCAGCCAATGCCCTCGGGTTACCGTTGTACCGTTATATCGGAGGGACCAATGCAAAAACATTGCCTGTTCCGATGATGAATATCATCAATGGCGGTTCTCATTCCGATGCCCCTATTGCATTTCAGGAGTTTATGATCCGTCCTATTGGAGCGCCTTCGTTCCGCGAAGGTCTTCGGATGGGCGCCGAGGTTTTTCACAGCCTGAAAAAAGTGTTGAGTAAGCGTGGTTTAAGTACGGCCGTGGGTGATGAAGGAGGTTTTGCCCCCGCGTTGAACGGCACTGAAGATGCGCTGAACAGCATCATCGAGGCCATAAAAAATGCAGGGTACAAACCTGGCCGGGCCGAAGAAGGCGGCGATGTTTCCATTGGTCTGGACTGCGCTGCTTCCGAGTTCTATGAAGAAGGGATTTATAATTACGCCAAATTTGAAGGGTCAAATGGTGCCAAACGCACCCGTGACGAACAGGTTGCTTTTCTGGCCGAGCTGGTCGAAAAATTCCCGATCGACTCCATCGAAGACGGTTGTGATGAAGGCGACTGGGACGGTTGGGTTGCTTTGACCAAGGCCCTTGGCGACAAATGTCAGTTGGTCGGTGATGACCTGTTTGTTACCAATGTCGAATATCTGAAGAAAGGAATTGAGCTGGGTGCCGCGAACTCAATCCTGATCAAGGTGAATCAGATCGGTACGCTTACCGAAACACTCGATGCCATCGAAATGGCTCACCGGGCAGGCTATACTTCGGTGACTTCGCATCGTTCAGGTGAAACGGAAGATTCCACCATTGCCGACATTGCCGTGGCAACCAATTCCGGACAGATCAAGACGGGGTCGTTAAGCCGGTCGGACCGGATGGCCAAGTACAACCAATTGCTTCGTATTGAAGAGCAGTTGGGCGATCAGGCGATCTATGGGTACAAAAAAATATACCGGAAGTAATTAAAAAAGGGCTGCCCTCCGGCAGCCCTTTTTAATGTACGTCATCGGGTATTACTTTAAGACTTCTTCCGACTTCATCAGAATATCGACATATTGTGCCCGCTGGTACACAAACGGATCCTTCATGTTTTTTCTCGAAAGCTTACCCCGAAAATCATCCAGTTTCGTATAACCTTTCGCGCTCATCCAGGTATTCAGTTGGCTGAGCACGGTGGTGATCCAGGATGGCTGGTTGCGATATACCGCCGACACGACCTGAACCGTATCGGCGCCGGCGAGCAGCAGTTTGATCATGTCGTCATACGCATAGATGCCACCTCCGGCACAAATACTGGCCTCCGTATTTTGATGCAATAATCCGGAATACCTTAACGCCAGTTGATAATCGTTTTCTTTGCTCAACTCCCATGGAAAATAAAACAGCTCTTCCTGAATGTCGATCTCGGGCTGAAAAAAGCGGTTAAACAGCACAAAACCGTCTGCGCCGGCTTCATCCAGCTTTTTTATGAAGTTGAGCATGTTGGTGTAGAACGGACTGAGTTTCACACTTACCGGGATCTTTACGGCTTTTTTGATGCTTTGCACGATCTGCACCTGGCGATCTTCGATGGCCCGTCCCTCTGTTTCAAAATAGCCAGGAACCGCGAAAAGATTGATTTCCAGTGCATCTACGCCGGTTTGCTCCAGCTCTTTGGCATAATCAACCCAGGTCAGTTCGTACAGGGCATTCAGACTGCCAATGACGGGAATCTTTATGCTGTTCTTTAATTTTTTTACATGAAGCAGGTGTTCCTTCGGACCGGCATGTTCCAGTTCCGGAAAAATGCGTGTCATCTCGGCGTTGCGGTCTTCATATTCATGCAGCTCTTCGTCAAGCTGGATCGATTCAAGCCGGATTTGTTCCTCGAAGAGCGATTTGTAAACGATGGCCGCAATTCCGGCCGCTTCCAGTTTTTCAACCACCTCCGGTTTGCTGACCAGGTTGCCGGCGCCAAGGATGATGGGGTTTTTTAGTTTCAAACCCATGTAGGTTGTTGAAAGATCTGCCATACTGATTGATTTTTTAGGTGATTGTTTGCCTATTTAAACTGTCTTATCAGCCTTTTGTTCACATAAGAGGCAAGTTTTTTTTGAACAGGATGAGGTACCCGTCGCCGGGATCAGAAAGAATGCGGTTCGTTCTTCCGGTAAGCCATTCCGTTGAACTGCGCAACCACCGTGTGGTTTTCATCGGTTATCAATACTTCATAAGCCCCGATTCGCGTGGGATCGGTCACTTCTTTGGCGGTAGCAAAGAGGATCCCGTTTGATTTTGCCTTCAGGAAAGAGATATTCGCGTTGATGGCGAGCGCCAGTTGACCGCGGCTGTTGGAGGCCACGGCAAAGGCAAAATCGGCCAGCGTGAAAATGGCCCCTCCCTGAACGACGTTGGCTGAATTGAGATGCCTGTCTTCAATCT
>CAZANK010000088.1:0-9760 GCA_964486235.1 uncultured Prolixibacteraceae bacterium
TGCATGGTGACTTTCCCAACTGGTTCCAGGTCTCGGTGGAAAAAGTTTATTTTCAGGAATAATTTTTTTAAGCAACTCAACCGAAGCAGTCCCGGGCACTCCAAATTCAGTATAAGCTGTAGCATTAGCATGAGGCATCCATTGAAATACTTCTTCTCCCGTTCTCTTGTCCTTAAAAATATAATGACCATGTCTCACTCCCATTATTGGTGACGTGGGAATGAAAGGAGTTTCAGGGTCGAATGAATAACATTGACTGTTTAATAAACGTAATGCTTTTGATTGATCGGTCATGCCGGACCAGGCATTAAACAATTCATTGCCACCACTCCAAATTGCCTGCGATGGATGTTTTCTAATACGTTTTATGATTGCTTCAGATTCTTGTTGAAGAGTATTCAAATAATGTGGACTTCCGAAATAATTATTACAAGCCAATGGGAACTCTGTCCAAACCAATATACCTTTTTGGTCGCACAAGTCATAAAACATCTCTTTATTAATAATCCCACCGCCCCATACTCTAAAAATATTAAAATTACATTTCACTCCATTTTCCAAAAGCTCATTGTAGCGCCCTTCAGTTATTATGCCAGGGAAAATTTCAGGATTCACCCAATTCGAACCTTTTGCGAATATTACTCTTCCATTAAGCTCCAATGTAAAGGGAGGATTATTGCGAGTTTTAACAGATCCTCCCGGCATATCCCAAGCTCCCTGGTGCATAACCAGTCGAATTCTACGAAAGCCTATTTTTTGCGTTTTTTTATCTAATACCTGATTCCCATGTATAAGGCATAACTCGGAAGTATACAGATAGGGAGTTCCATGGTCATGTGTCCACCAAAGATTCGGCTTTTCGATTTTGAATGATGCGCTCTTTAATTCAGATATCTTGCCGGTTTTACTAAACACAATACTTCCATCTGAAGCACAGAGTTTCCATTCAAAGTTTTTATCTGAGATATTATTCCCCTCAACTTTTAAGTTAATATTTGCGTTGTTACAATCTTCATCAAGTATATAATCAATAAAAACATCGATTAAATTCGCTTTGTTGCGCTTTTCCATATAAGTATCATCCCAAATACCACTTGGAACTAACCGTGGATGCCAGTCCCAACCGTAACTCACTGCCGGTTTAACGCTCTGGGCTGCATTCGACCGACCTCTTTTTCCCGGAATTTTTGGTGCCGGATATATGAGAACTTCTAAATTGTTCTCCGTCTTCAGTTCTTTAGTTAAATTTAATTCAATAGGTTTAAACATGCCTTCCTGGCTATAAATGTTTTTCCCGTTTAAAATAATTTCGAATTTGTAATCAATCCCTTTTGATACAAAATAATACTGTTCTCCATCTTCCAATTGCGGTTTTTGGAAAGTTGTTTTATAAGTCCAAAACATATCTTCCATCCACAAATAATCCTTCCAATTTTCGGCATAGCTATAATCTCCCCATTTTTTGGCGTTTGCATAATCAAGCTGAACTGCGCCAGGAACATCAGCAGCGTACCATTCTTTAGGACACTCTGCTTCTTCCTTGTGGAATCCCACGTTCCAGGTAAGATATTCTTTATCTGCATTATTCATAGCAATTCCATTAAGTACCGACAACATGACCAGAATGCTTAGAAAGGATTTTACTGGCTTACCCAATATGTTTCTCATATAAATTAGTTTTAAAATCTAAATATCTATTATGCCGCTTCAACGAGCCTGTTAAGCTCCTTAGAGTAGACTTTCTATAAATGATGTTCATCCATTTTAATCTCAGTTTGCTGTCCACTTATGATCATTTTTACAGACACTGCAATAAACCAGTCAATAAATGCCTCCCTTGTTAAATCAGTTATATCATAAAATGAAACTAACAGGGTAAAGCGTTCCTACCGTTTAAACTTGTCTTTTCTTTGCCGCATAATCACCGAAATGTTGTAGGCAAAAACGTTTAGTTGCCAAAGAATCTCGTTTACCCAAAAGTTACCATTGAGTGTGGCGCCAGTCATAACATGACCCTTTATCTGCTCGATCCAGGTCTCGCTGGTGGAATGTTGTTTATAGATTTTATGCAATCCTGCCGCATCAAGCTCATAAGTGATGATCTAACAAGCGTATTGGCAAAAAAGGAACTATTTTACGTTCTCCAAAAAAAGTTTCAACATACTTTTATCTTTCATTTTCTTTAAAGAACGACACCTAATTATCGATTACCAATCACATGGTATCGTTCTTTCTTTTTCAATATTCAACTTTTGACAACTTCGTTTTATAAATTGATGGTAAAACTGTTGTCTCCTGTTTTACTCAATTTTATTTCTTTTTCGTATGTTTTTCCCTGGTATCTCACTTCTATTTTGTACTTCCCGTAAAAACCCCGGAATTGAATCTTTCCTTTTTTATTTGTTTTTAAAGCTTCATTTGTTTTCCATTCACAGTTGATTAACCGGTCCAATACTTTATATGCTGGTTTGGGATTCATCTCACTGTCAAGCAATCCACCCATGAGATCATTTTCTCGTCCATGTGCTGTCCCATCAGCAAGATTCCACCATGTAAGCCCTTCCATATTCGGTGTACTAAACCATAGGCGATATAGATTTTCAACTATATCTGCCTGTTTGACTGACCCGTTATCTCCGCTCCCAGGTATTGTTATTTCAGTAATATACATTGGTAAATTCAACCGACCTAATTGTTTATATACCTGAAAGAAATGTTCCGGAGTTAATATTTTACCTTCTAACATTTCTTCACGCATTTGTGGATATATATGATAATGTATTCCCATACCATCAACTCGAATATCTTTACTTAACAAATATTTGAATGCTGATTCGAATTCACCCTCATAATTTTGAACCTGTTTAAAACCAGGGTGTACCTGTTTAAATCCTTCATTATTTAACAATTTTACATTCCCCAGGAACAGGCTTCCTGCTTCTTTGAAACTCCACGCGAGATAATCCATTGGATCTGGTACTTTGTGCCACTGGTCAAGATGACGTATTCTATGTATCTCTTCGTTCAGAACATCCCACATCACAATATCATCTTGATATCGATTCGCCAGCTCAGCCATATGCTTCTTTGCCTGTTTTAAAAATACCTCCGGATCATTTTTTGCAGTCCAGTCAGGCATAAATGCGTTTTTTGCATATAACAGTGCATGCCCTTTAGCAGTTATTCCATTCTCTTTGCACCAATTTACGAGCTTGTCGGGAGGCGGACGGCGCCAAATTGGTTCTGAATCTTCTTCAAACCTGGGATGCCCTTCATTTGACTCCAGGCCTCGCCAATAAAAAGGGATAGTGGCAAAATTGAACAGGTTGACAAACGCGTTCTCGTATTTCGTATTAAGTTCCGGCGTTTTAAGCTGCCCAAGCACAAAAAGGTTGCAGCCAAACAAAAATTCATGAGATTGCTGCTTTATTCTAACTGTTACATTTCTAAGCTTTTCTCCATTTCTACCATGCAACTGAATAACAGCATCCCCTTTTCGATATTTTTCAATGCCTTGATCAATCTTTGCCTGGACTTCGAGACTCCAAAGCTTCCAATAAGCTTCACTCATAACACTATTTCCCTTATTCCCTTCCACTCCATGCGCCGAAAACAGGTTCATGCATGTAAAAAAAACAAACAGTTTTATAAATGGTAATTTCATAATTTAAGTATTACTTATAAATCCAAATTGATTTTTTGTAGCTGGTTCTGACCTCGGCAATAAGACAAGAACTATTTTATCGAGGACAATTTGGTTTAACCCCAGTCAAAATATTTTTCATCCTTTGTCTTTTGGGTGTAAAATGCCCAGTAATTTTCATTTTATGAGCTAATAGAACGCACTTCGCTCACACACCCACTCTTGGCTTGTCTTCATTCAGTCCTCTTTTCTTTGTAAAATCCTGATAAAACAAGAGAAATATCACTAATCGATTCAACCCGGGAAAACTGACTCGCGAATAATTTCAGCATTAGAAGTATTTTAATGAATACTTTTCAGGCCTTCCTGTGACTCGATTAAAACTATAACCACGCCAGCAGAGAGGCATGGTTATAGTCTGAATATGACCTGTATTTAAGAAGATATTTTAGATTCCCGTTAAAAATGTAACCTTAGTGTATCCTGAATCTTTTATTGTCTCATCTTTACTAACTGCCTTGATCCGTGCGGAGTACCTTGTATTGGTTAATAGTCCAACCGTGTATTCCAGAGTACCGTCAATCGTATAGGTCTGAAGATCGTTAGTAAACAGGTCGTCTTTACTCACCTCAATGACGTATGATGCATTTGCAATCGGCATCCAGGTAAATGTTACCTCATTTACGTTAACTTCGGCCGTAAACAAAACCGGCCTGAATAACTGATCCGGGACATCATCCTCTATTGCTTCTTCTTCACATGAAATCACAAAGGGGAAAAAACACAACGCCAGTATAAACAATCTGATTATGTAATATCTATTCTTTTCCATATCAACATACATTTGATTTATAATTATTCTAATTGAATTCATTTAACCTAAGGGATCTGGTCATTACGCAGCATACCATTGCTGTCATTAATATCCGATTCATGAATTGGAGCGAGATGGTTATTCTTTGCCGCATCATATCCATTCGCTACTCTATCCAGAACGCCATTCATAGTATTTATACTGCTTGCAGAGCTCGAAGGGAACCAGGCTGTCCGTGTGTATCCGTCAATTTCCGCTGAACCGAGATCGAAATCAGGATTCAAAATTTCCATTGTTTCGCCGTCTTCCTTGTATTTCCAGAATAAGTAACGCTGAAGCTTACTGTGATATCTGTACGTGGGGTCATTAGTAATGATCTTTCTCACGTCGTCTTTCATCTGGGCGATCTTTGTTCCCAGAAGGTTCCACCTCACCAGATCGACCTTTCTCATAAATTCCCCGCCGAATTCAAAAGCCCTTTCATCGACAATGGCATTGAAGAAGGCTTCTTTGCTTACAGACACCGAATCAACATAATTCATTACTTTTGATGCCCACTGATCTTCAGGGAATGCTCTTTCCCGGATAAGCGACAATGCCTCTTTTGCCGCCTGAGTAGGGCCATTGACCTGATTTTCTGCTTCGGCAAACATTAATATGATGTCAGAATAGCGCATCAATGGAAAGTTAACTCCTGTATATCTTGAAGCGCTCAGGTCTCCTCCCATTGACGGGACTATCCATTCTCTACGAAATTTAGACTGGCCAAGACCTTGTAAACTTGCAGGATATTGCTTATTTAGGTAAGCACCTGTTTTAGCATAATTGTATAATATGCAGGCAACATTTCTCCGGATATCTTTCCTGTCGAATGTATAGTAATAAGAAGGTGGGGTACGTACCCGTACATTAGCTTTTCCATATTTTGTATCATTATGATACACTCCTATGTCTGAACCAACAGGGCCACTTTTCAGTCTGCCAAATGCAACCTCAAAGAGGATTTCCTTATGCGTCATATCCATACTATACCCATGCAGTGTCCTGAAGACATTTTCAAAGTCGGGATTCAATTGATGCTTTCCACTTTCCAGAACCTCTTTGCATTCCTGTAGTGCGATTTCATAATAATCCTCCCAGTTCCGGCCGCGCCGGGTCTCGAAAGTTCCGTTTCTGAGGGAATAACCGGCATAAGCAAGCGCTAACCTGGCCCTTAATCCTTTCACATAGGCTCTGTTTACACGCTCCGTTGTCTGCGTTACACTCATCCAGGGGATATAATCTTCGATTTCTTTTAAGTCCTGAATAAGGTATTCATAGATTTCATCCCTGTCGGTTTTTGGGAGGTAGAACTCACCATCAGACGTGGTTGCCTCCAACTTAAAAGGCACATCACCCCATAGATTGATCAATTCGGAATAAAAATAAGCCCTTAGTGTTATCGCTTCGCCGTATAGCCGATGAGCCTCGCCGGCATACTCATCTGTCCAGATCGCGCTTTTAGGCAAGGCATCAATACAGATATTTGCAGCCTCAATGGCCTTATATAAAGCGTTCCACGGTTGAGATAAGTACATAGTTGATGGTGTGGCAGCATAATGGGCAATATCATTGTGATTGTTTGCATTGGCATTAAAACAAGTCTCGATATCATTATCACATTTAAACCAAAACATCATATAAGCCCATCCCCCATATTCATCCGTCAACCTATCATAAACATTATAGACGGCCTTCGTCGCAAAATCAACGTTGCTAAATGTTACTTCGTCTGAAAACGATGAGTTGGAGTTTGTTTTAAGATAGTCCTCGCATGAAACGGTAACAAGAACTAACCAAATTGCCACAATAAATTTTAAGTGTTTTTTCATAATTTTATTTTTAGAATTCAACGTTTAACCCAATATTAAACGAACGGCTCCTGGGATAGCCATTCCAATCCACGCCCGGGGTTAGCGGTGAAGAACGCCGCATATTAACTTCAGGGTCAAAACCTGAATAACGGGTCCATGTCCAAAGGTTATAAGCCGATGCATAAATCCGCAGGTTTCCGATCCCGTACTTGTCTAACAGATTTTTAGGCAGTGAATAGCCCAATGTCAATGTATTCAATCGCAAGAAAGAACCATCTTCTATGGCCCAATCATAGAGGGTAAGCATCGAATTTTGCGGGGTCCAGATCGTGGCGTCCTTGTTCATTTGAGCTAACTGAGCCGGATCAGTAACCGTTTCACCAGTTACCTTGTCTATGCGCATGAACCTGTTATCTGAGTTCATAATATTGAAAAGATTTCTATATTTCGAAGTCGCACTGTTAATAGATCCCCAAAATTTGTTTGCGTTAAAAATGTCATTCCCGTACACCCAGTTAAAGAAGGCAGAAAGGTCAAACCCTTTATACTGTGCTTCTAGATTAAATCCGCCGGTATGTTTTGGATTGGCATTCCCGATGATTACCCGATCATCCTCAAGAGTGATCATCTCATCGCCATTCTGGTCTTTCAGCTTCATAGAGCCCGGTCCGAAGTCTGCAACCCCTATTACAGAACTACCATCAGGAACTCCTTCTTTTAAAGAATAATTGCCATCAGCATAGTCGAAATCGTCAACGGCATACATCCCGTCCGTTTCAAAGCCATACATTTCGCCTATCTGGCCTCCTTCATTAATTTGGTATTCACCGGATACCCAATAAATAAAACCTGAGGATTCTAACCATGTCTTTGCTTCACCGAGCTTATCAATGTGGTTTTTATTGAAGCCGATATTAAAGGAGCCTGACAGACTGAAATCCTTTGTTTTAACAATTGCACCATCCAGAGATATCTCGATCCCTTTGTTGGATGTCTGCCCTATGTTTTGCCATTGCGAGCTATATCCTGTGTTGCCTGGTATAGATGCAGAGATTAAAAGATCCTTTGTGGTATTCTTATAGATATCCACAGAACCGTTCAATCGCTGTTTGAACAATCCGAAATCAAGGCCAATATTCCGTGTTACAGTTGTTTCCCATTTCAAATCGGAATTAGCAAGGACACCGGAAGGTTTAATGAACGTAGTTAATTGATCACCCTCTCCTTTTCCTCCCATGGACAACCTATATGTCGAAGTTGAAAAGGTTCTCTTCCATGAATCAATAGGAATCCGGTTGTTCCCTGCTTTCCCATAACTCACTCTCAGCTTGAGATTATCCAGCCACCGTTTTTCCGATGCCATGAAATTTTCATCGGAAATACGCCAGGACAGTCCGGCTGAAGGAAAATACCCCCATTGATTTCCCGGTGCAAACAGGCTCGAACCATCGGCACGAACAGTAGCCGATGCAAGATACTTCCCTTTGTAGTCGTAATTCAGACGTCCAAAAAACGACGAAACTTTAACAGGGGCGTATTCGTTCGTCGCAATCGGGTCGGCCATGCCAAGGTTCATCATAGCAAGGGCACTGGCAGCATCAATGTATTTAGGAAAATATTTTGCCCCGGAATTGATCGTTTCCGTTTTAGAATAAGTCAACTCCTCTCCTATCATGGCAGTCAGATTACTCCCCGGCAAAAAGTCTCTTTTGCTGTAAGTTAAGATATTCGCCATTCGATAAAGGGTTGAATGAGTGTTTATCTTATTTGCAATAGGTTGAATCCCAAACTTTTGAACTTGTGGGGTTTCTATTCCATAGAAAATTCTTTGCCTGTTCTGTCCATATTGGATCCCAAATTCAAAACGGTATTTTAAGTTTTTCATTGGGCTAATCGTCGCTCCCCCGTTAAAACTGAATTTCAGATTTTTTTTCCTTTTATATTCATCCTCAATCATTAATACAGGATTATAATTTTCTGCATAATACAGTTCCTCACCCTCCGACAGGGATTCGTCAACATAATCAGACAGCCCGTTTACAGGTCTGTATTGTACGGCCTGCATCAAACGATATGAAGTACTGGAAATTGCTGCTGCTCCTGCTCCTTTAATCTGCATATCAGATAACCTGGTATTCATATCAACAGTCAACCAATCGTTCACCTTTTGGGATGTATTAATGACAAGGTTTGTCCTCGAATAAACCGAACCAAGCATAATTGCTTTATCATCGTTACGGGTGAGGCTGATGTTGTATGTAGATGTTTTAGATCCGCCTGAAAATGCAAGGTTATGGTACATATTTGTCCCGGTCCTTCCAAAAACTTCATCCTGCCAGTTCGTCCCCTTTATTTGCTTGTACAGATCAATATCTTCAAAAGAACCTAAGTAACGCTCTACACTTTTCCCAAAACGTTCGAACATAAGTAAAGAAAATTCGTAAGGATTTAAGACATCGAGCGTTTTTGTAATATTTTTCACCCCATAGTACATATTGTATTTCACTTTCCCTTTTCTTTCGAAATTCCCCTTGGTTGTTGTAATCAGGATAACCCCGTTAGCTCCCCTTGCACCATATATGGCTGTAGAAGAAGCATCTTTCAAAACATCGATACTAGCGATATCTGTAGGAGCAATATCGTCAATATTATCCACGGGAAAACCATCGACAAGGTAAAGTGGTGAATTATCCTGGGTAAGCGAACCTCCTCCACGTACACGTATCATAATTTCAGCGTCCGGCGAACCATCAACCTGTGTCACCTGTACACCGGCCAACCGGCCAGTAATGGCCTGTCCGGCAGAAGAAACGGGGATATCCTTCAACGAACTTCCACTGACAGAGGCAACTGAACCTGTTAAATCTTTACGATGCATTGTACCATAGCCGATGGCGACTACCTCTTCAATCCCGACAGTCTCCTCTTCAAGGATGACATCGATCGATGATTTTCCAGCCACGAGAATTTCCTGCGTTTTCATTCCCACAAAAGAAAAAGCCAGGACCGCATCGGCAGGAACGTTCGTCAAGGTATAGCTCCCATCCACCCCGGTAATAGTTCCCCGGGTTGTATTCTTAATCACCACCGTAACCCCCGGAAGCGAAATACCCGAAGTATCGGTGACTTTACCCGAGACTTTACGCGCTTGTTGTGCAGCCTGCGCACTGTTTTCTTTCAAGATAATATGCGACCCTCTGACGTCATATTCCACACCTGATTTGTCAAAAAGAACTGAAAGCACCTCTCCGATCTCTTCATTGGTGAATGAGACATTAATCTTCCGATCCACGTCCACAACCTCACGGTTATAGATAAAATAAAGATTACTCTGTTGTTCAATCTTTAACAATACTTCTTCGAGCCTGGCATTCTCAAGATTCAATGTCAGTTTCGCCTGGGATTGCGAAAATCCTTTGGATGCCAAAAGCTGGGCAAAACTCAGCAACA
>CAZANK010000089.1:0-9719 GCA_964486235.1 uncultured Prolixibacteraceae bacterium
AAGGATCATAATAGGAAAACTCTTCTTTTTGCTGGCCGTTATCCGTTCCCGTAACCACGTAGCCCTTGCCGTCAAGGACAAACGCTGCGGCGTCACGCCTTTTGGGACCACTGATATCCGCCTTTTTTGTCCACGTATCGGTCGTGGGATCATATTCCCAAAAATCCTTCATGTAATTTTTGTTGCTTAACCCCGTACCGACATATCCTTTGTTGTTGATTGAAAAGGCAACAGCTCCTCTTCTTACCCCACCGGGGAAATCTGCCTTTTGAGTCCAAACGCCGCTAGCCGGATCAAACTCCCAGAGATCATCCAGTTCGTACGTTCCGTCGTACCCCGTGGCGATGTATATTTTTCCGTTGGCACCAAATCCGACAGCATCATTTCTTGCAGGGGGCCTGACCGTCGCTCCTTCGTCGAGCCTGATCCAGGTATCTCTCGAGGCATCATATTCCCAGACATCATTCAACCGGTCTTCTCCGTCATATCCGGTCGCGATATAGGCTTTGTTATCCATGCTGACCGCTACGGCATCCGCACGTTTAACGCCCGAGAAAGAACCAAGTTGGACCCAATTACCAATTAAATCCTCATCGTCGCTGCTGTTACACGAATAGCATGATAGAAAAACTGAAAGCGCTATTCCCAATCTAAGCGTCCTGACGGACCAATTATGTACAGGTAAATTTTTTGGAATCATTGTTTAATTTTAATCAGTTTCGCAGCAAACTTACAGGCTTCCCGATATCTAAAAAAAAATGATAGACGAAACGGGATATTGTATATAGAACATTCTAAAATATCCATATAAGCTAAAAGATTTTAGATGAAAAACATTCAATTGTTAACAATATTCACGGATTTTAACAATTCTTAGACGACAAACCAATAAAAAAGGCTTTTCATAGATATTTATTGATATTTTAACCAAATATTTAATCTTTAAGTCTATATTTCTTTTCCGACTATCCGCAATCGGCTTGCTTTGCAGCTACGAACGGATCGATCCGAGAATTATATTTGATCAAAGATATGAATAAAGTTTATTCCCTGTTATTCGTGATCAGCAGCGTGTTGCTGTCGTGCAGCACCGATGTTGGAAATTTTCAGATAGGGGAAGATTTGGTGAAAACCAAATCCAGCATTATCATCACCGATACTTTTGCAGTCAGACTGTCAACGATTTTATTGGATTCGATACCTACCTCCGACGCAGATCAGATCCTTGCCGGGAAGTACTCAACCGGTGTTACCGGACCGCTGGAGATGCGCGCTTATTTTAACTTTGACAGAAGCGAGACGGTTTCATCCCTCGACGAAGAAGCGGTTTTTGATTCCCTCACCATCGAATTGGGTTATTCCGGCTATTACCTGGGCGACACCACCCAACTGCAAAAACTCTCGCTGTACCGGCTGACGGAACAACTGGAACTCCTGGAAGATGCTTCGTACCAGGAATACCTTTATAACAACAGTTCGTTCAGCCATGAACCGCAACCGCTGGCCGAAGTCAGTTTCATTCCTTTCCCAACCGGCAAAGACAGTATTGAGTTCCGCCTTCCTGACGCGTTGGGACTGGAACTGATGGACCTGGTTTACGACAAAGAGATCGCGATGGAGGACAACGAAAGGTTTAATGAATACCTGAAAGGGTTTGTGCTCAAAAGCGCGGCCGACAGCAAGGCGATCATCGGCTTCACCGGCGACACGGCAGGCATTAAGCTGAATCTCTACACGCACCTGGTTGAACTGGAAAAGGTGGAGAAAAGATACATCTATTATTTAGCCGCCGAAAACACGCACTTTAATCAAGCCATCGCTGACCGTTCTGCGACGCCGTTTTCCGTTTTGCAAAACCAAAGGGGGGAGTTGCCCTCGACAGGCAGCGATAACCGGACTTACATTCAGGGAAGCGCGGGGATCGTGACCCGTATTGACTTTCCTTCACTGAATAATATTTTTCTTTTGGAAGACCAGGTGATGATCAAGGCTGAGCTGATCTTGTTCCCTGCAACTGAAAATGAATTCAAATTTATCCCGAAAGCGCTTCAGTTTTACGCGAGCGACAGGATTAACCGGCTGGGCGAAAACCTGACGATGACTTCTTCCAACCGGACTGTGAGCGTGGAGGCAAGTCTTAGAAACGAACGGAATGAATTGGATGAATGGGGTCGCCCCGTAGAACCGCGACACCTGTCAGAGGCGCTCTATATCGCGGACATCAGTCAGCATTTACTGACACAACTGGCAGGAAATTATTATGACCCGGATAACGGGTTGATCGTATCCATTCCTTTAGCCGATTTGCAGAAGAAGGCAGACGTGCTGATCCTGAACGGCGAGAAAACTCCGCTCTACAAACCAAAACTGAAACTCTATTTCCTGAAACATGAATAAGCTTGTTAAGAACAAAAGTTGGTTGATTTTATTCTTTTTGCTGAGTGTTTTTCATTGGGCCGGCGCACAGAATAATACCAGCAACCCTTATTCCATGTACGGGCTGGGAGAACTGCGTTCACAGAGCAATGCGGCAAATGCAGCCATGGGGAACGCCGGGATCGGCTTAAGCTCGTCGCCGTTTCTGAACGTGTTAAACCCCGCGTCATATACAGGGATAGACAGTCTGAACGTTCATTTTGAAATCGGTGTGGACGGAAAGCGTGCGAAGTTTAAGTCACAGGGAGAATCTGCCCGGGCAAATGATGCCAACCTGAGTTACCTGGCACTGGGATGGCGCATCAATAGCCGGATCGCGGCAGGCCTGGGTCTTCATCCTTTCAGCCATTCAGGGTATGAGATCAATACCACCGCGCAGATTGACGGCGCGCCCGACAAGTACCCGCTGAGTATCACGGGAACAGGCAACCTTAGCCGCGCTCATCTCACGCTGGCTTTTACCCCTTTCAAAAATTTATCGTTCGGGGTAAAACCTTCCTTTTTGTTTGGCTCATTGGAACAAATCCAGTACCACAATCTAACAGGCATCGGCAGTAACGCGATCAGCAACGTCACGAAAAATTACTTTCACAACTTCTATTTTGAACTTGGAACACAATACACCTTCAAACTGAAGCCGGGTGACCTGTCGATCGGCGTCGTTTACAACCCGGGAACATCGATGGTCACCAAGCGTGTCGACACAACCGTCGACTCGTCCGGAAGGATCTACGAGAACGAGGAAGAATCTGAAGAAGCGTTCGTCATTCCCGAAGAATACGGCATTGGACTGGCCTTTGAAAACAACAAAAATCTGGTTTATGTGCTGGACGCCGGTGTCCAGAAATGGTCCGGTCACGATTATGCCTTGAGCGGCGTCAAGTTAAAGGATAATCCTTACGTGCGTACCGGACTGGAATACACCCCCACCTGGAATTACCTGGCCAAATTTCACAGGAAAGTCAATTATCGCGCGGGATTTCAATACGCCACCTCCTACCTGAACATGAGAGGGATTGAACAAAAGGAAATATGCGTTTCCGTGGGGTTCGGATTACCCATCCAGGTGCAAAACCAAAACTCACGAATCAACGTGACGTTTGAGGGTGGAAAGAACGGTACGACCCAAAAAGGCCTGATCCAGGAAAACTTCCTGAGGTTGAGGGTGGGGTTCTCGATGAGGGACCTGTGGTTTCAGCACCGGAAATACAACTAATGGCGCATAGAGCATAGCGCATAGCGCATTGTAGAGGGGCCGTTTTTCTTTCCCGTTATGCCCCATGCTCTGTACTACAGCGTAAACTTATTAATCACCGAACTCTGGAAGTCGTTCTTGTAGTTGTCGCCTACCGGAATCCATTTATCGTGGATAATGATCCGGTTTTTTGTCACCGATTTAATCTTATTGGTATTGATGATAAATGACTTATGAACACGTAAAAAATGATTGTTCGGTAAATTGTCAGCCATTTTCTTCAGTGAATTCAACGTGATGACAGGCTTCTCCTCATTCTGAATATAGATCTTCACATAATCCTTCAATCCCTCAATATAGAGGATTTGATTCAACTGGATCTTCACCGACTTGTAATCGGACTTGACCATAATGAAATCCTGCTCCGATTCCTGGTTATCGATCAGCTCTTCCCTTTTGATCTTCCGGTTCAGCGAAAAAATCTGGTAGGCCTTGTTGGCTGCTTTCAGAAAGCGCCGGAACGCGATAGGCTTCAGCAAGTAGTCGACCGCGCTGAGGTCAAACGCTTCGACCGCGTATTCCGAATAAGCCGTTGTGAAAATAAACATCGGCCGGTTGTCGAGGCTGCTTATAAATTCAACTCCCGACACGTTTGGCAGGTGGATGTCCAAAAAAATCAGATCAATCGTTGTCTTTTGCAAAATCTCGTAGGCCTCGAAGGCCGAACTGCATTTCTTTTCCAGCTTCAGGAACGGGATATGCCTGATATAATCTTCAAGAATCTGTTGCGCCAAAGGTTCATTGTCGATAATGATACACTTCATTTGCCGATATTTAGTATCAAGTATCAAGACACAAGTATCAAGATACATGCATCAGGATAAAGTGTAAAAATAGCAATTAATCTGAAACCTGTAACAGAAGCCCGACGATCTTTCTTATTCCAGTTCCAGAAGAATGGCTTCGGCTGTCTTTCCGCTGGTCAGCAACCGTTCTGGGTTTTCGAGCAGCTCTTTCACCCGGAACAGGAAGCTGACCGAATCTTTCCCGTCGATGAGCCGGTGGTCATACGACAGCGCCACGTACATCATGGGCTTAATTTCAACCCTCCCGCTGACGGCGACAGGCCTTTCCTGAATGCTGTGCATCCCCAGAATGGCCGACTGCGGCGGATTGATGATCGGCGTGGAGAGCAATGACCCGAACGTTCCCCCGTTGGTGATGGTGAATGTTCCGCCGGTGAGTTCCCCGACCGAAATCTTTTTTGTCCGGGCTTTTTCCGCCAGGTCTTTAATTTCCAGCTCCAGGGCGGGAATACCCTTGCTCTCCGCATTCCGCACAACGGGGACCATCAATCCTTTAGGCGACTGGACCGCTATCCCTACATCGACATACGCGGGTGTCACGATCTCGTCTCCATCAATCATGGAGTTGATCACCGGATGAAATTCCATGGCAACAGCCACCGCTTTGGTGAAGAAGGCCATGAAACCCAGCTTCACACCATGCTTTTCCAAAAACGGGGTCTGATAGCGCTTCCGGACCTCCATGATCCGGCTCATATCCACTTCATTGAAGGTGGTCAGCATGGCCGTCCCATTCCTGACAGCGACAAGACGTTCACTGAGCCTCCGCCTTAACATACTCATCTTCTGACGGTTTTCCTCCCTGGAAAAGGATACGGGACGGGCCGCCGGCCCAGAAGAAGCCGCTTTTGTGGACTGGAGTACCGTTTCCACGTCTTTTTTAGTGATGCGCCTTAACCCGTTCAGAATGGCATCAACCGAAAGATCATTTTCCGCCATCATTTTTTCAGCAACAGCCGTCACCTTAATCCGGGGAAGCTCTTCTTTCTTGCCATCCTTTCCTTGACCTTCTTCCTTTTCACCGTCTTCTCTTTGACCTTCGCCCTTCTTTTGATCTGCTCTTTGATGGCCCTGTCTTTGTTCTTCCGCTTTTTCATCTTCCGGTCCCTGGTTTCCCGTTTCCACGGGATCGATGGTGCAGGCTACCGCTCCGACGGGAACCGTCTCCCCCTCGCGGACCAGGAATCTGATCTTCCCTGCTTCAGGGGCTGTCAAGGTCAGGGTTGCCTTATCCGATTCAACTTCGGCGATGTCCTGGTCTTTGCCGACCATTTCTCCATCCTCCACAAGCCATTTGCCTAACTCAACTTCGGTAATTGATTCTCCCGGTGTGGGAACTTTCATTTCAATAAGCATGGTGTATCTGATTAAGCGAATACGTTCTGATTAAATATACCGGCCAAAATTTTCTCCAATCGCAGGTTGTGCTGTTTCATCAGTCCGCCGGCAGGACTGCCGCTCCTGGGACGGGAAATGACTTCGATCGGCACACCCGGCACCATCTCCCGGATAAACGTCCAGGAACCCATGTTTTCAGGCTCATCCTGGGCCCAAATAAGCCGACCAAACTGACCATACTTTTTGACGACCGCGTTCACCTGTCCCGCTGGAAACGGATACAGTTGTTCAAGCCTGACAATGGCGGTGGTTTCATCCCCCACTTCAACCCTTTTTTTGACCAGGTCATAATACAACCGGCCTGATGTGAGCACCAGTTGCCTGACTTTGTCCGGTTTTGCCAGATGATCATCGATCACTTCCCGGAAATGGCCTTTCTCAAGTTCATCGAGGGTGCATGTCACCTGAGGATGCCGGAGCAGGCTCTTTGGTGTGAAAACGACCAGCGGCAACCGCGTTTCCCACTTCAGATGCCTGCGTAAGACATGAAAAAAGTTGTCCGGCGTGGTCGGCACGACAATCTGCATGTTGTGATTGGCGGCAAGCGCCAGAAACCGTTCAATCCGTGCGCTGGAATGCTCCGGGCCCTGTCCTTCATACCCGTGAGGCAGGTACAAGACCAGGTTATTCATCAAGCCCCATTTCTCTTCTGCCGAAGCGATATACTGGTCAATGATCACCTGCGCCACATTGCTGAAATCACCAAACTGAGCCTCCCATACCGTGAGGGCGTTTGGCTGGACCATCGCATAGCCGTACTCAAAACCCATGACACCGTATTCATTTAACGGCGAATTATAGATGTGGAAAGGAGCCTGACCCGGAGCAAGATGTTTCAGCGGGAAACACTTTTCGTCCATGTCGGCCACCACAAAAGTGGCGTGGCGGTGTGCAAAGGTCCCGCGTTCACTGTCCTGCCCGCTGATGCGCACCGGATGTCCCTCGTCAAGCAACGTCGCGTACGCCAGTAATTCGGCCATCGCCCAGTCCAGCTTGTTATCGTGGATCATCATCCGCCGGTCGGCAAGAATCCGGTTCACTTTGCTGAAAAACGGCTTATCCGGAGGAACATCATTGATCCGTCCGGCCAGGGACACCAATTTTTCTTTCGGCACCCCTGTTTCTATTCTTCGGGAAAAATCGACTTTCGCCGGTTTGTGATACGGATAATATTCCTCTACCAAAAACTTCTTGATCTTCAGTTTTTCAATCTTCTCCGACTCCTGATATTTCGCACGAAGGAAATCATCAAAGTCTTTGATTTCTTTCAAAACTTCTTCCTGCGTCATCAGCTCCATCGTGATTAGCTTTTCAGCATAGATATCCCTTGGATTCTTGTGATTGCTGATGGTTTTGTAAAGCAGCGGCTGCGTAAAACGGGGCTCGTCCCCCTCATTGTGCCCATATTTCCGGTAACACAAAATATCGATGAACACATCCGTATGAAATTTCTGCCGGAATTCCATGGCCAGTCTGATGGTGTAAATCAGGGCTTCCACATCATCCCCGTTTACATGAAAGACCGGCGAGCGGGTCACTTTGGCCACATCCGTGCAATAGGTGCTTGAGCGCGCATCCAGGTAATTGGTCGTAAAGCCCACCTGGTTGTTGATCACCAGATGAATTGTCCCACCGGTACGATAGCCTTTCAGCAGCGACATCTGGATGACCTCGTAAACCACCCCCTGTCCGGCGATGGCCGCATCGCCGTGGATCAGGATAGGCGCAAGCCTGCTTTCATCGCCCTGGTAAACAGTATCGGTCCGCGAACGTGACATCCCTTCGACCAAAGGCCCCACGGCTTCCAGATGGGAGGGATTTGGGACCAGGCTCAGCCTGATGGCCTTTCCGGCATCTGAGCGGATCACATTCTCAAAACCTAAATGATATTTTACATCGCCCAGCGCGATCCCTTCCTCGTATTCTGTGCCGTAAAATTCCTTGAAAATATTTTCATAAGGCTTTTTCATCACATTGCCCAGCACATTGAGCCTTCCACGGTGCGCCATCCCGATCACAAACTCGCATATACCCAGGTCTGCGCCCTGCTCAATCACCGCATCCATGGCAGGAATAAGCGACTCGGCTCCCTCCAGCGAAAACCGCTTCTGTCCCACAAACTTTTTGTGAATGAAATTCTCAAATCCGACAGCCAGTTTTAAATGATAGAAGATGTGTCTCCGCTCTTCCTCCGAAAACTCCCGTGAATTGTTGCAGCTTTCCATTTTATCGCGAAGCCACCGAACAATGGCGGGATCCCGGATATACGCATATTCCACACCAATCGAATTGCAGTAAGTGGCCTGCAGATGTGCCAGGATATCTTTCAGGGGTGCGGCGCCAATCCCAATCGTGTGACCCGCCTGAAAAACGGAATCCAGGTCGCCTTTCCCAAGCCCGAAATTCTCCATATCCAGGGTCGGCGTGTACTGCCGCCGGGTACGAACCGGATTGGTTTTTGTAAACAAATGGCCTCGAATCCGGTAACCATCGATCAGATTCAGGATGGCCAGTTCTTTGTTGATCTGGCTTTCCGGCACAGCGGGTTTAAGCCGGTAATCGGTTCTTCCCAGTTCAAACCCCTTGAAAAAGTTCCTCCAACTTTCATCCACACGCTCAGGATCTTTCAGATAGTCCTGATAAAGCTCCTCTATCGCGGCAATCTCCTGATTGCCCACCTGCGAAAACTTATCCATAGCTTAACGGTCGGTTAATCTGATCTTATTTTTATTAAATTTACTTTGAATTTTAACAACGATCAGCGTCTAAAGTTTACGATACGATGAAACGATCACTTCGCTTTTCAATCATTTTTGCGGCTTTGCTTGTTATTTTTGTGCTTTCCGGCCCTAAACCTCCAAAACCGGCTATGGACCACACTCTTCCTGAGATCAACGTGGAGATCGATCAACTCGAACCCGATATCCGGGAGAAAGAACGTCGTTTGCCGGTGAAACCGGGAAATGAAAGTAAGATCATCTGGGAAAACGACAGCCTGAAAACAAAGACAGCCTTTTGCCTGCTATACCTGCACGGGTTTTCGGCGTCAGGTTACGAAGGTTATCCAACCCATGTTCATGTTGCCCGGCATTTTCATGCCAACGCCTATATTCCCCGCCTTGCCTCGCACGGATTGGATGTTCCCGGTCCTTTACTGGATATGACTCCCGACTCGCTCTACAATTCGGCCAAGGAAGCCCTGCAGATCGCGCGTAAGCTTGGCGACCAGGTCATCATCATGAGCACGTCCACCGGTGGGACGCTCTCACTCAAGCTGGCGGCGGAGTTCCCCAACCAGGTCGCGGGTTTGCTGATGCTTTCTCCAAATATCCGGATTAACAATCCCTCGGCATTTCTGCTTTCGGGACACTGGGGCCTCCAAATCGCAAGAGCCTTTTACAACGGCAAATACCGGCATTTAAAGGAGGATCTAAGTGACCCCGAATGTCGTTACTGGAACTGTTTCTACCGGCTCGAAGCCGTGGTGTATCTCCAGCAACTCCTTGACGCCACGATGACGAAAGCGTTGTTCAAAAGGGTGAAAGCACCGGTTTTTCTGGCCTATTATTATCAGGATGAAGCGCATCAGGACCAGACCGTGAGGGTAGACGCCATGCTGAAGATGTTCGGCCAGTTAGGTACGCCTGATACCCTGAAGCAAAAACAGGCATTCAACGCCGGGACCCATGTCATCGGATGTGAGCTGTTCTCCAAAGTTCAGCCCCAGGTGGAACAAGCCTGCATCCGATTCGCAGAAAAGGTAGTGGGGCTGGAATGAAAGAGCACAGAGCTTAGAGAAAAATGATAAATGCCCTACTGGTAAA
>CAZANK010000090.1:0-9664 GCA_964486235.1 uncultured Prolixibacteraceae bacterium
CAGGTCTGAAAAAGTATCACAACTTACTACTCAGGCCAAATGGAAAGAAAGACAATTGCAAATTCGTCAGGCGATATGGACAACATTGGGGGCATTTCCTAAAAAAACTCCTCTCAACGCAAAAACAACTGGGAAAATAAAGAAAGATGGGTATTGTGTAGAAAATATTATTTATGAATCCCTTCCAAATTTTTATGTGACAGGGTCTCTTTTTATACCGGATGGCATAAAAGCACCTGCACCTGCCATATTATTCTGCTCGGGACATACAAGGGAGGCTTATCGGAAACAATCTTATCAGCTCCCTGTCTTAAATCTTGTAAGAAAAGGATTTATTGTCCTGGCAATAGATCCAATCGGGCAGGGAGAACGTCTTCAGTATATTAATCCTTTAACTGATGAATCCGTTATTGGCGCTTCTAAATCAATTAGCATTAAAAGAGAACATTCTTATCCTTCCGCCCAGAATTTTTTAATTGGGCAATCTATTGCACGTTATTTTATCTGGGATGGCATCCGGGGAATCGATTACCTTGTAAGCAGGAAGGAAGTAGATTCTGGCAGGATAGGCGTTCATGGTTTGTCGGGAGGAGGCACGCAGACAGCTTATATATCAGCGCTTGATGACAGGGTTGCTGCTTCCGCTCCGGCCTGTTATATTACCAGCTATAGGCGGCTTATGGAATCAATTGGAGTCCAGGATGGGGAACAGGTTTTCTATCATGGAATTTCTGAAGGAATAGACCATGCCGATTTTATCGAAGCCAGGGCCCCTAAACCCACGCTCATCATGGCTACAACAAATGATTTTTTTAGCATACAGGGGACACGTGAAACTTATAGAGAAGTAAAACGGGTGTATGAAATATTTGAAAAGCCGGATCATATTGAATTAGCGGAAGACGATTTTACACATGGGTATACAAAAAAGAATCGTGAAGCCATGTATGCTTTCTTTCAAAAGCATTTAAAACTTCCCGGTTCATGCACCGAAGAAAATGTCGACTATCTGACTGAAGCTGAATTACAAAGTACTTCCACAGGACACCTGCTGACCTCTTTGGGAGGAGAGTCTGTATTTAGCCTTAACCGCATGGAAGCAGAGGAGCTTGAAAACAAGCTACTGGCATCAAGAGTTAACCTTTCCAAACACATTCCATGGGTAATTGATTCTGCCAAAATGCTTTCAGGCTATATGGCCCCGTCATTCACTGACGAACCTGTTTTTACCGGACGTATTCAAAAGGATGGTTTCGTGATTGAGAAATACTTTATAAAAGGAGAAGGAAATTATGTGATACCTTACCTTTTATCTATACCGGACAAAGCAAATGGCAAGGCGATTATTTATCTTGATCCTTCCGGTAAATTAGCTGCATGTGAGGGGGATAAAATAAAATGGTTCCTAAACAAAGGTTTTACGGTCCTGGCCCCGGACTTGTTGGGAACAGGGGAGGTTGGCCCCGGTGTTTTCAGGGGGGCAAATCTTGATGATATATCATATAATATATGGTTTTCTGCATTATTGATAGGAAAAAGTATTGTAGGTATTCAAGCTGCTGATGTTGTTAAACTTGCCCGTTTACTGTTGAAAAAAGAGACCTTAAACGACATTTATGGTGTTGCAGGAAAAGAAGCATGCCCCGTGTTGTTACACGCGGCAGCTTTTGATTCTGTTTTTTCCCGTATAGCATTGATTGAACCCTATTCTTCCTATCGGTCAATTGTAATGAATCGGTTTTATAAGCCCGGATTTGTACACAGTTTTGTTCCTGGAGCTCTTACAGCCTATGATCTTCCTGACCTTGCGGCCTCTTTGGCACCAAGAAAATTACTGCTCACCGGGATAACGGATGGTAACGGTACAAACACTGACAATGAAAGTATCAGCAAGGACACAGATGTCGTCCGATTGGCATATCAACAGAAAAAGGCCGGCAGTCAACTCCATATTGTTGCAAAGAGCGTCACAAAAAATGCTTTTGATGTATATACAGACTGGATAAAATGAATTCGGACTGACTTTTTTTGAACGATCTTTTTAATTACAAGGAGCATGTAAAAAAAGTTGAAGCATTTCTAATCGTCTAAACATAAATTTTAAAACAGAATACAATCAAATTTTATGCAATGATTTTTTCTAAAACCAATTATCAACTACAATCAATCCACAGCGGAAAAACCTTCGGGGATAAGGGATGGTCGCTTGACGCCCCTGAAGAAACAACTCCTACTTTAGTAAGGGCGGTTTACGAAAAGAAACGAATCTCTGTAAAAGACGATGAATATGGTATTTATAAGTTTGCCGACTGGCTTCCTGTAAATCGTATGCTTAAAGGGTCTTCCGCCCCGGTCACGTATAAAAGCAAGGGCCTTGCCAACTATCTGAACCTTCCCGATCTGTGGATAACATTTAGTGGTTATTGGCTGGAAATGGGGGCATTGATGCAATCCTGTTCTTTTAAGGAAACGGAGGCTTATTCTGTTTGTGCCCGGCTTGATCCTGCCTGTGGAAAAGCTTTGGTGGTTGCTTCTGCGGGCAATACAGCCCGTGCCTTTGCCAAAGTCTGTTCCGATAACCATATTCCGCTGCTTTTGTGTGTTCCTGAAGGGAACCTGGATTCCCTTTGGTTTGAACGCCCGCTTAACGATTGTGTCAGGCTGGTTGCCACAGCCAAAGGCAGCGATTACTTTGATGCTATCCGGCTTTCGAATATGGCCGCTTCCATGGATGGCTTTATTGCGGAGGGAGGGGCAAAGAACGTAGCCCGCCGTGATGGGATGGGAACAACGGTACTTTCGGCAGCAACAACCATCGGGCGTATTCCCGATTATTATTTCCAGGCGGTGGGGAGCGGCACCGGTGCGATAGCAGCCTGGGAAGCCAACCTCCGGCTGATTGAAGACGGAAGGTTTGGTAACCATAAAATGAAACTGGTGGTTTCACAAAACAGCCCGTTCACGCCCATTTATGATGCCTGGGAGAAAGGTTCGCGTACGATTTTGCCCATCGATGAAGAAGTAGCCCGCAGGCAAAATAAGGAAATTTATGCCAGGGTGCTTGCCAACCGCAAGCCGCCGTATTCTCCGGCAGGCGGTTTATATGACGCTTTGGAAGATACCAGGGGAAGCGTATTGAAGGTTACCAACCAGGAAGCCCGTTTAGCTGCGCAGATCTTCGAAGAAACCGAAGGCATTGATATCCATCCGGCAGCCGCAGTCGCAGTGGCTTCACTAATGCAGGAAACGAAGAAAGCTTCTTTTCCGAAAGATGCGGTCATTATGCTGAACATTACCGGGGGTGGAGAAGAACACTTCAGGAAAGACAAACAGCTCTATTATCTGAAGCCATCCCTGGTTTTTGGCGTTACCTGTCCGGAGGAAGAAGCAAAAATGAAAATCAGTGAGCTTTTCCAGTTTTTCACGTCCGGTTTCTAACAGATAGAACTTAGTATTAAACACCTGAAATACGAATTTATGCAACCGATAGATCTTATTATTATCGCTTCATTTTTTCTAGTACTTATTGGCATCGGGTTTGCCACCTCCAAAAAGGCAGGAAAAAATTCTTCGGAATTCTTCTTGTCCGGAAGGAAGATGCCCTGGTGGTTGCTTGGCATCTCCATGGCGGCAGCCACTACTTCGACGAATTCGGCCAACCTGTTTACCGAGATCGTCCGCAAAAACGGCATATCGGGCAACTGGGTCTGGTGGGCATTCCTGCTGACAGGGATGCTGACTGTTTTTATTTATGCCCGATTGTGGAACAGAACAAAAGCCCTGACTGACATTGAATTTTACGAGTTGCGTTACAGCGGCAAGGCAGCAACGTTCCTGCGTGGTTTCCGGTCCGTTTACCTGGGTGTCTTTTTCAACATTATTACCACCGCCTGGGTGATTTTGGCCGGAATCAAGATCGGGTCTGTCATGTTTAATGTGTCCCCGTCCACGATTGTAATCATAACAGGGGTCGTGGCGGTCATCTATTCGATGTCGGGCGGAATGAGGGGGATTGTTATTGCAGATTTTTTCCAGTTTGTCATTGTCCTGGCAGGAGCTATACTTGCAGCAGTCTTCGTCGTCAGGCTGCCCCAGGTTAATGGTTTATCCAACCTGATTTCTCACCCGAACCTTGCAGGGAAACTCAATTTCTTCCCTGATTTTTCCAATACGGATTTGCTGGTGGGGATATTTATTATCCCAATTGCGGTGCAATGGTGGAGTGTCTGGTACCCTGGTTCAGAACCCGGTGGCGGAGGTTATATCGCCCAGCGGATGTTATCAGCAAAAAATGAAAAGAACTCCGTGGGGGCTTCCCTGCTGTTCAATATCGTCCATTATGCCCTGCGCCCCTGGCCCTGGTTTATCGTGGCGCTTTGTTCCATCATTGTTTTCCCGACGCTGGAGTCCCTCAGGGCTGCCTTTCCCAGAGTTGACCCTGCTGTGATGGGCGATGACCTTGCCTATCCCGCCATGCTCACATTCCTTCCGGCAGGGGTCATGGGACTGGTTGTCGCCTCGCTGTTCGGTGCCCTTTTGTCAACCATCGCCTCGCATCTGAACATGGGGGCCTCTTACGTGGTCAATGATTTTTATAAAAGGTTTGTAAATCCTGATGCCACAGAAAAGCAACTGGTTTTGGCGGGAAAGATCATGACCTTGTTACTGATGGTCTTATCTTGCCTGTTAGCCCCGTTTCTGGAGAGTGCAAAAAGGGTTTTCGATTTGGTTTTACAGGTTGGCGCCGGTACCGGGTTGCTTTTTATTTTACGCTGGTTCTGGTGGAGGGTCAATGCCTTCAGCGAGATTACAGCGATGATTGTTTCGTTCGTGGTTGCCTTTTATTTTGAGCTTATTCATCCGCACACCGGTTTGCCGGAACTGATGCAGTGGCAAAAACTGCTTATCGGTGTCGGGATAACGACCCTTGCCTGGGTGTTGGTAACCTTTCTGACAAAGCCATCGGACGATAAAACCCTGTTTAATTTCTGTCGTCTTGTCCGGGCCGGAGGACCTGGTTGGAAAGCGGTTGAGAGACGGGCAAAATTTGCAGGAGTAACAATACCTGGCAGCGAAGAAAAATGGAATGTGCCGTTTGGCATTCTTTGTATGGTCTTTGGCTGCCTGGCTGTGTACACCGCGATGTTTGCAATAGGTTCGTGGATTTACGGTTATTACGTGCAGGCGGGCCTGTTAACCCTTGGCTCTGCCACTGCAACGGTATTCCTGTTCAAATTTTGGGGCATGACTTATAACAAAAAGTATATCGTTTCTGTAGATGGAAAAGAAAACAAGTGAATGATTTAACAGTCATAAAAGCAAATAGTATTCAATAAACAACAAATAGGAGGAGATAAAAGATGAATGCAAAAGAAGTCAAAGATCAGGCAAAAATGTTGGGGGCCGACCTGGTAGGAATATCACCGATGAGCCGTTTTGAGGGCGCTCCCAAACAAATGGACGCCCGCTATATATTCCCGGGGGCCAAATCAATGATTGTACTTGGGTTCCGTATCCCCAGGGGTTCTTTCCGTGGCATTGAAGAAGGCACCTTGTTCAGCAATTACCCTTCCATGGGCTATGCGGCGCTTAACCAGATTTATGGGCCGATGGTCTTGTGGAACCTGACACGGTACATCGAAGACCAGGGATACGAGGTGATCCCGATGTTGAATACTAATGGCGGCGAAGCTGTGAACCCGGTAACCGGTAAATTCCGCAGGGGTTGGAGCCGCCCAGTAAAAGAAGGCAACCCGTACCCGGATGTGCTGGTTCATTACCGGATAGCGGCCTACCTGGCAGGCCTTGGAGAGATCGGCTGGAGCAAGGTATTCCTCACCCCTGAATTTGGCCCCCGTCAGCGGTTCGTAATCCTGCTTACTGATGCAGAACTGGATCCGGACCCGATCTACGAAGGAAAAATATGTGACCGTTGCATGTTATGTGCAAAACACTGCTATGGAAATGCCATCAGCAAAAGCGAATCGGTAAAGACAATTATTGCCGGACATGAAGTCGAGTGGAACAAGCTTGATGAGATGGCCTGTGAAAAAGGTTTGCAGGGAGGCAAAGACAAGAAACTCAACCCGTTTGAGGGGGATTATCCCAAGAAATATGGCTATGGGCGTGCTATCGAAGGTGCTTGTGGTTGCATGCGTGCCTGCATGGTGCACCTGGAAGAGCGGAGAAGAATAAAAGCGCAGTTCAAAAACAAGTTCAAAAGTGGCAAACAATGGGAGATCGACCGTTCCAAACCGTATGAATTGACTGAAGAAGTACTGGAATATTACGGAAAAAACGGCATGATTGAAGACTTTGATGAATACATCAACTATAACAAAAGGGATAATTACGGTACTGGCGGACAAAAGGATATTTTTAACCCGATGGTCGATTAGCCATATAATGGGAATGCCGTGATGAAATTTGCCGTTGGATATCAGCAGATGGAGGATGGATCGCCTTTTTCTTCAATTGTGAAGGATTACCTTCCATCCATTGGGGAAGTCTATTTTGCCTGGTCGGGGAGCCCTTCAGGGCGTCCTGTACTGGGAGGGCAGACGGGGAAGCCTGACTGGTCGAGTCAAAACATCCTTGAGGGAGAATTGCAGGAATTCCGGAAGCTGGGGGTAAAACTGGACCTTCTTTTCAACGCCAACTGTTACGGGGAACGGGCTGTCAGTTGTGGCCTGGAAAACGAGGTGGTGTCAATTATCGGCCATTTAGGGAGTATCGGTTGTTTGCCGGATATTGTTACAACAACATCCCTGATGATCGCCAGAACGGTAAGAAAACATTTTCCGGGCATGGAAACCCGCGCTTCTGTCAATATGAGGCTGGGGACTATTCAGGCGATGGGGTATGTTACAGACCTGTTCGACAGTTTTTACCTTCAGCGGGACCTTCAGCGAAACCTGGAATATGTGGGGAAGATGCACAAATGGTGCAGCGAAAATGGCAAAAAGCTCTGTATCCTGGCCAACAGCGGGTGCCTGCGGTTTTGCCCGGGACAGGTTTTTCATGACAACCTGGTTGCCCACAGCCGGGAAGCTGGGGAAATGGAAAACATCAAAGACTGGAACCCCCATGTATGCTGGAACCTTTACAAAAACCCGAAAAATTTTGTGGAAGTATTAAAATCAACATGGATCAGGCCGGAAGACCTTCATCGTTATGAAGGGGTTGTCGATACGGTAAAGCTGGCTACCCGTCAGCATTCCCATCCACGGATGGTGATAGCGGCTTATGCCGCGAGGAGTTTTCGGGGCAACCTGCTTGATTTGCTGGAACCGGGATTTTCGCCTGCTTTCTTTCCGAATTATATTGACAATACCGCTTTCCCCGAAGACTGGGCAAAACAAACCAGTCCCTGTACGGGTGATTGCGGGGGATGTTCGTATTGTGACCGGGTTTTAAAGCAGGTTTTAAAATCGTACCAGCCGGATCGAATTGATTAAAACTATTACAATGACAATTAACCTTTTTTTATTCACAATTGCGATGTTACACCTAAACACTTCATCAAATCCAACAGAAGCTGTTATTTCTTATTTTGGAGACCGTGATTCTGCCATAAAAGCCGACCCTTTTCAAACCTTAAAAGCTGAGGGAACCCTTTTCCCGGTGTCGCAGGTCAACTGGCCGAAATACCCCCATTATCCCGATGTATGTGTATATGCAGGATATACCGATGATATGTTGTGGTTAAATTTCAGCGTTAAGAATGATTACATGCGTGCCCGTGCAGTTCATGACCAGGACCCGGTTTACGAAGATTCGTGTGTTGAGTTTTTTATGCACACGGGCGGCGATTACCGGAATTTTGAGTTTAATTGCCTTGGGGTATGCCTTTCAGCAACCGGCCCCGACCGTCATAACGGAAAATCCCTGCCGGATTCTGAGCTGAACCGGATTGTCCGGTTCCCTTCTCTTTCCAGAAAGAATTTACCGGAAGAAGGGGAAATCTGTAATTGGGAACTTACCGTTGGCATCCCGCTTTCCATACTAGGCATTCAAAAAGGAAGCACGTTTTATGGAAACTTTTACAAGTGCGGGGCTAAAACCAAAGTTCTCCATTACCTTTCATGGGCGCCGATAAGGACGAGGGAGCCCAACTTTCATTGCCCGGAGTTTTTTTCTGCCATCAGGTTATAAACGAGTATTGAAGAATTGATAACAAATCGGATTAGAAGGTTTCTTCAAATGAACAGATTTGTGGTAAAATCCATTCGCTGCACGTTTTTGGGTTGTCGAATGTTCGTAAAAAGTCAGGAGTCGCAGGTGGTCATCGATGCGATGTGCAAAAAATATCTATTGTAAAAGCGAAATACTCAGGTATTTTTTTGATATTCGCCGGGGAAACTTAAATAAGGATAAAAATGAAAAACGAATATTCAGTAGCCAAAGTCCTACCCGTGCTGTTTGGTTTTTTTATCATGGGCCTGGTCGATCTGGTGGGTATCGCCACTAATTACGTGAAACAGGATTTTGGTTTAAGCGACACCCTTGCCAACCTGTTACCCATGAGCTTGTTCCTGTGGTTTGCCGTCCTTTCCGTCCCCACGGGAATGCTGATGAACAAGCTGGGACGAAAACGAACGGTCCTGCTGAGCATGGTCATCAGTTTCCTGGCGATGTTGCTTCCCCTGCTTGGCTATAATTTTGCCATGATGCTGGTAGCTTTCGGATTGCTGGGGATCGGTAATACTTTTATCCAGGTTTCCCTGAACCCGCTGTTGACCAATGTCGTGCGCGGTGAACGGCTCACCAGCAGTCTCACCCTGGGACAATTCATCAAAGCCATAGCCGCATTCCTTGGGCCGATTATCGCCGGTGTTGCGGCAACCAGCTTCGGGAACTGGAAGTTCGTGTTCCTGATTTTCGCGGTAGTCACCATCATTTCCGGATCATGGTTGTGGCTGACACCCATCCGCGAGAATGTGACGAGTCAGGATACCTCTTCCTTTTCAGAAGTGTTCGGCTTGCTGAAAGACAAGGTGTTGCTGATGTTTTTCATTGGTATCGTCTTCGTGGTCGGCGTCGATGTGGGCCTGAACACGACCATCCCCAAATTTTTGATGGAACGAAGCAACATTCAGCTTGAACAGGCCGGTTTGGGAACCAGTTTATATTTTGTGGCCAGAACCCTGGGCACATTCGCAGGCGCTATTCTGCTCGTTAAACTGTCAGGACGCCGGTTCTTTATCTGGAGTATGCTGGCCGCAGTTCCTGCCCTTATTGTCATGCTGTTGACCGGGAACATGTGGGTGATACTGGCAATGGTATTTATTATTGGATTTGCTGTAGCCAATGTATTTCCCATTATTTTTTCGGCGGCATTGAAAAAGGAACCGGAGCACGCCAACGAGATATCCGGACTGCTGATCATGGGAGTGGCCGGAGGGGCCATTATTCCTTTGCTGATGGGGATCGCTTCCGATTCATTTGGCCAGACAGGAGGGATGGCCCTGTTGCTGCCCACCCTGGTTTACCTGCTCTATAATGCCTTTAAAATGAAGGAAGAACAAAGATAAATATGCAATTCTCAGAGCTTAAAACGGTATGCCCGACAGGCTCTTAAACCCGGACGAGAGTAATATTTTTGTCTTGTTCCCATTTAAGGCGTTCGCTCCACGGCTTTTGACGGGCCTGGGGACGACGGTCG
>CAZANK010000091.1:0-9661 GCA_964486235.1 uncultured Prolixibacteraceae bacterium
CAGCATGTTGCTATTATAAGAGGATCTGACTTTTCCAATTATATGTATATTTTTTATTATTTACAATACTTGAAGCCAGAACTACTTATTAATGCTGAAATTGGAGCAACAAGGAACGCTATTATAAAAACAATGCTCGAAAACATTGAGATATCTCTTCCCCCTCTCCCGGAACAAAGCGCAATTTCCTCCATCCTTAGCAGTTTAGACGACAAAATTGACCTGCTGCACCGCCAAAACGCCACCTTAGAAAAAATGGCCGAAACGTTGTTTAGGCAGTGGTTTGTGGAAGAAGCGAAAGAGGAATGGAAAGACGTTGAATTTGGTTCTGTTGTTGAAACGACATCAGGAGGAACACCTTCCCGTACAAATATTCGATTTTATGAAAATGGTACTATTCACTGGGTCAAATCAAAACCTGCTCCGGCATCTTCTACTACAGGGTTCTTTTCACTTTCTCCTTGCTGTTGGAAACATCTTCCATGAAATCAGGATTTGAGGAACTTTTCAAGGTGTGTAACTTCAGACGATTTGCCGGTGATTTGGGGAGAGGAAATTAATTTTAAGACAACGATACCGTTCGAACTGCTGAAGCGGCGGGTCGAGGGTAGCAGGGTGAAACAGCACAGAGTACAGAGCATGGCGGAAATCGGAGACCGGAACCCGGAAGATACTTGTGTTTTACTACTATTCTTCGTATTTTTCAGCCTCAGAAATGAAGCGATGGATGAGATTGAAAAGATTGACCGGCTGATGCAGGAAGGCAATTTGCAGGAAGCCGAAAGGCTGACGGGAGAAGCGTTAAACGTGAACTCCGAAAATGCCGGACTGCATTTCCGGATGGGACAGATCCATTACCGGAAGCAGGAGTGGGGAAAAGCCATTAATCAGTTTCAACAGGTGCTGGAACTGGATCCGTCCTGGCCGGGTGCGAAGGAGCAGATACAGATGGCCCAGGCTATTCTGGGCTACTTCACGCCCGATATGTTTAATCCGTGAATAAGTTGTAAGGCCAAAAGAATTGTCCTGCAAAAGAGAAGGAATCTCACTTTTAATCCCGAAATGAAATATTCGTGCGAACGCGGGGATGATAATTATAACGGGTTACTAACGACTTACGGTTCTCCTGCTAGTCCAGTACAAAACGGTAGGTAATTGTTCCTTTTTGAAAGGCGGCTGCGTTGGGATCGGGATTGAAACGGGCCCTCAGAGCAGCTTCCCTGGCGGCCCGGATCAGGGCGGCTTGGTAGGTTGTTGACCCCTGAACACCGGCATCTGCCTGGGTTACCTTCCCGTATTTGTCGACGGTGACCGCTACCACGACGGTGCCTTCTTCGTTGCCGGGGTAAGCAGGTTTCGGTAACAAAAGTGCATTTCTGCCCGATAAACTAAATGAAGGACCGTTCCCTGAAGATCCGGAAGCGCTCCCTCCCGGTCCGTAGGTCTCTGAAGCGGGCGAGCCATCCGGACTTCCCTGGTTCCCGGAGGGGAATGTCACTCCCTGACCGGTACTTTTTTCTCCGCTTGCTTTGCCTGGGCCAAAGGCATTGGCAACCCGGGAGTGAATTTTATCAATTTGCTTTTGTTCGGCTTCACGCTGCTGTCTGGCTATTTCCATCTGCCGCTCCCGTTCGCGTTGTTCCTGTAATCGTCTTTGTTCGGCCAGTTTGTTTTGTCTTTCCAGCTCTTCCTTTTTTTTGCGGGCTTCTGCCTCCGCGGCCGACTCAATGGCCACTGTCTTTTCGTAGTTTTGGGTCATCACCTCTTCTTTTACTTTTGAGGCGGTCGGAGGTGGCACTGCGGGTGGGGGTGACTGGATGGCCACCTTTTCTTCTGCGGCGGGAACCGCTTTACTTTTTTGTGGCGCCGGACCGGGCTCTTTGTTCCCGAGACCCTCTTTCGAGTTTCCGAAGTTGACCAGGATCCCTTCTTCTCCCGGCAAGGGTAACGGTGTAAAGAAACCAAAGACCAACAGCAGGACCAGGACCAGCGCGTGAACGACGACTGTTCCCCAGAATCCTTCCTTATGTTCCGAAATATACCTCATCCTGCCTTTAGGTTTATTTTCTTTCCGGCGCTGTTGCAAGAATCAGTTTGTATTCATTTCGCCTGGCAATGTTCATGATCTTTACAACTTCTTCGATAGGAACCGATTTATCCGCGTGTAACGAAACGTAAGCTTCCTGGCTGTCGCCGATACTCTCCCTCAAAGCAGGTTCAATTTCATGAAATGCCACCCTTTTCAGATCCCCGTCTACATGAATGTAGTATTTCAGGTCGGCTGTGATTGAAACGGTTGTGATCGGCTTTGCAGCAGTCTGATTATTGCTTTCCGGCAACAGCAGCTTTAATGCGTTGGGAGCCACCAGCGTTGATGTTAACATGAAGAAAAGCAACAACAGGAACACGATGTCGGTCATCGAGGCCATACTGAAATGTGTATCTATTTTATTGCGTTGTCTTAAAGCCATAGCCACTTATTTTGCCGGTTCATTTAACAGATCAAGAAACTCGGAAGTGGCCATCTCCATTTTGAAAACAACTTTTTGTACATTGGTGACAAGTATATTGTATGCAAAATAGGCAATGATACCGACGATCAGACCGGCAACGGTCGTCACCATGGCCTGATAAATCCCGGACGAGAGCAGGGTGATATCGATGTTATTCCCGGCATTGGCCATGTCGTAAAACGCCTGGACCATACCCATCACGGTTCCAAGGAATCCAAGCATGGGAGCTCCTCCCGCCACGCTGGCCAAGACAGGCAATCCTTTCTCCAGCTTTGATATTTCCAGGTTTCCGACCTGCTCAATGGCAGAATTCACGTCAGCAATAGGACGTCCTATCCGCGCCAGACCTTTTTCGATCATCCGGGCCGCGGGAGTATCCTGATTCCGGGCAAGGGCAAGCGCAGCGTCAATTTTTCCCTGGAAAATGAAAGATTTTACCCTTTCCAGAAGGGTGTTGTCCATTTTTCCGGCTCTTTTTACAGCAAAATAACGGTCAAAAAAGATAAAAACTGCGATAAACGATAACGCAACGATTGGGATCATGATCCAGCCACCCTTCACGGCGAGGTCAAAAAAATGAGTAACTATTCCGTCCTGGGCAGGGGCCGGGGTCAGCACTTCAGCACTGTCGGCTGCGGGATTCACTACCTGAAGAAAAATGTAATTCAGCATAAGTCTTTCGTTTGAATGATACGTGGTCTATTAACAAAAATCATACCTTGCAAAATTAGCAATGTTTCGATGAGGCCGGTGTCAAACAAAAACTTTGTTTCATTTTTGTCGCACGTACAGGCGACGGACCATTTTTAATGCTTTTTCCCGCGGAAAATCCGCTTGATTTTTCTCCAGAACTCGTCGAATGAATCGTAATTTTCACGGTAAGTCAAGCCGATACCCTGCGTATAAGGCGACGTTTCATAGATGATGTTGTTATTTGAACGATTATACGCTTTGAGCTGAAGTTTACCGTTGTTGGTCAACCTGACATTTACGTCAAAATCGCCCACAATTTCGCTGTTATTGGCGGTAGGAACCTGTGTCCCGTTGTTGCCGATATTGCCGTTAATAGTCACCCTGTCATTAAAGATCTGTGTGCTCAGCGCGAATTGTATTTCGTCGTCAGTGATTTGATTTCCAGGTCTGTAGTTTACGCCAATATCGAAATTATTATTGATTTCCGAGAGCCAGTTACTCAACTGGTTTGAAAAAAGTTCACTGGCCGTTGTCCCAACCAGATTGGGGTTTGAGGCTTCGTAGGAACCTCTCAGGTAATCAGGCGTATAAAACTGGCCAAGGACCAAAAGCGACAGGATTTGTTTGTTCATGTCTTCTTCCGTGCTGAAAAATTGCTGGACCTCGTCTTTGATACGGTCCTCTGCCGAAGGAAACTCGATACCAAAGCCAATTTTTGGATTGTTCAGGTTATCGCTCAGCGAGATTTTGCACAACACCGGGATCCGCTGACTGTACACCGGCTCCGCGTCATTGCCGTATAAAGCGCTCAAGGAAGCCCTGAGCCGGTAAATTGCCTTGATGTCAATATTGGCATTGTAAGGATCACCATTCCAGTGAATGGTTCCGCCTTGCTCAATCTCAAATTTCTTATTGATTACATTTTGAAGGGTAAAAAGATAATCGCCTCGTTCAACCTGGTAAATCCCATACAACGAGATGTTAAATTGCGGATCAATATTCACCTGCAGATTGCCGGACCCCTGTCCCCGGATCACATCGCCTACCTGTGAGTTGTATACCAGTTGAATACGGGCATCAGGCGTGGCTTCGATGTTGAATTTCATGGTTACGCCTGAAGAAGGTTTCCGGGGTTCGGGCGTAACCGGGTCGGGCTTTTCTGTATTGATAAAATGGATGAAGTCATACGCCCGTGCCTGTTTTTCGTAGTCCAGCGAAATGTTAATGGCGGTACCGCCCAGGCTCCGGGCCGACCCGTCAAGAAACAAATTCTGTCCGTGTCCGGTGATGCGGACAAAACCGCTTCCGTATGCTTTCCCGTAAAATCTTTCGTTGTCGGCCGGCGACGTATTCATCAGCAGCAATTTTCTGAATGTGCAATTCATGTCATAATCCATATTGCTGAAGTTGTCGTGCCTGATCGATCCGTTGTAGATTCCGGTATTCCCTTCATCATCATGAAGGGTGATCTGGTTGAACCGGATTGAATCGCCGCGGAGGCTGATCGTATCATTGAAATGATAGGATGTTTGCATGTAACCCAGTTTTAGTCCCGCGTTTTCCGCGAAAACATCGCCTCTCATCAGAACCTTGCCAGGCCTGCCATGGATTTTTACTTCGCCGGTTGCCAGTCCGTAGACGTTGTCAAAGACATTTTTCAAAACCGGTTCGAGAACAAGAAGCGAAAAGCGATCAAGATTAACGGTGAAATCAAGACTGTCACGGACTGGTGAAAAATTTCCATACGCGTAAAGTGTCTGATGGTCATGGCCGGTCACGATTAATTCCGATTGGACCGACTCGGATGGCCGGTCCCACTTGCTCAACAGGCTGACGTCCCCGATCTGTCGGCCGCTGTATCCGAGCCCGCTGATTTTAAGGTCCGACAGGACGAACGCTTTTTCGTAGATATCGTAAACACTGGCTGTTCCGCTTAATGATCCTTGTATATCCGGATTCTTTTTGCTGATCAGGCTTAAATTATTCAGATTAAAGTGATTGATCAGGATGTTGAGCCTTTCTGTTTTGTCGCGGGTCACCGCTCCGCTGATCACGAAAGACTGATCCTGATGATTGGATATTTTCAGGTGATCGATTTCAATCCGCGAGGAATCGACTGTAATGGTTGAAGAATGAACCGTCCACAAGGAATCGGCGATGTAGATTTTTGTCGGGAGAACCTGTATTTCCAGATGCGGGTTTTCGTCGTCAGGTTCGGAAAACGTCATCTGGGTTTCAAATCCACCGCTGTATGTTTTTTCATCATAATTGTTCCAGATCAGTTTAGCCTCTGCCTGGTTATCTTTTGCTGCCGAAAGAAAGGAAAGGTTATACAGCTTCTGCGCATGATTGATCTGAAACTCATCGGTTCTGCTCTTTACTTCGAGCCTGTCGCCGGTGTGCACCGAAAAGGAATATCCCCGGAGGGTAAATTGCTTGTAGCGGACATGCGGAAATGCTGTGTAAAGATTGAAGCTGGGTTTGTTTTCGTCAAACTGGGCAACCAAACGGGCCGAGCCCAACGATAGCGATGGCAGGAACGTCCGTGTAACCGGTTCCGGATCCTTAATGTTCAGTTCCAGTGTGAAATTATTCAAACCGGATGTTTGAACTGGTTTCATTCCGGAGGCCGGCAGATAATGATGCACAAGATTCCGGATACCTTCTTTCAACGTTAGGAAAGAATAGGAGCCTGTGAGGTCAGCATCCAGAAAATCTGATTTCAATTGCAAATGATGGATGCTGTCTGTAAATGTACTGATATTTAGGCTATTTAGCAAAAATGAGTGATTCTCATTCGCGTACTGGCCCTCCTCGAACCAGATATTTCCGTTGATGTTGTCAATGCTGTTCCCGGTGAAATTCGCCTTCATATCGACGGACAGGTCGGACATCTCATGGATACTGTCGATGTGAAGGGCAGTTAAATTAGCCTTTTCCAGGAGCAGCTCAAAATCGAAGAGCGGTACAGCCGGGTTCAGATCGACTTTCCCCGCAAAACTACCCTTCAGGTTGTCATCGTCAATCTTGAAATTACCCTCAAACTTTTCATCCTGGATCAATCCGTCCAATACCAGGTTTTTGTATGAATAGGACCGGTACTGGACACTATCCACAACCCCTTTGACGGCCGCATTCAAAATATTTTGCGTTTTCGTGTAACTACCGTCAATTTGTCCGTTGAAGGTAATTTCTCCCAGATCGGAAATACGGACGAAGTTTCCAAGCTTGAAGTTGACGGTCTTCAGATGTCCGCTCATGTTAAGGGTGTCCTGGCCGGACGGACTGAAGGACAGGTCGGAGGTCAAACGCCCAAAATTGGATTCAAGGGTTCCGTAAGCGACAAAATCGCTCAGGAAACCCGTGAAATTACCGTGATACCTGATCATGCCGGCGTCGAACAGGAAGGAGGGAATACGAGGGTACCGCTCCTGCGACAAATCGGGCAGCCTGACCTTCGCGATATCCCTGAAGTCGACGGATAAGTTCTTCAGATCCAGGAAAATGAAGGCGTGTTCCGGGTCCGTCAGGTCATTCACTGAAAATTCGCAGGACATCCGGCTGTGATCGCCAAATCCCAGGGATAGTTCTTTGGCCCTCAGATTAGCAGGCGTTCCGTAGATGTGACCCGAAAAATCCACCTGCAGGTCCATTCCTTTTAAGGCCGGGATAAACTGAGCGAGATCCTGAAAATTGACGGTCGACTTTTTCACTTCCAGATCGATCATAGACCCGGTGTAATCTTGTCCTTCAGTGAGACCAGTCTGATCGAGCGAAAAATTGGCATGTCTGACCGATGAATTTGGGGTGCTCATTTTCAGATTGATCAGTTTGATGATATGCTGATAGGAGACCACCCGGGTACTGAGATCCGTAATAAACAACGATTTGTTGTCGTCAAAATTGAGGTGGTTGATCTGGAAGGAGATGGAATCCTGGTTCAGGACCATGTCGGTCACGTCCAGATGAATATTGTGCAGGTCGATCAGATGGACTGCGTCCTGTCTAAACCAGGAATACCCAAGCTGCGTGTTGTCGAAGACGAAGTTTCTGCAGCCAATGGCCCATCCGGTCCGGGGCAGTTTCCCTTTCTCCGGCGATTTCCGCAACGCGTCCAGCAGGAATTTATAATTGGGTAAGCCTTTTTCATTGAGCGACAGGTATGTTTTCGTGTCAAGAAGAGCGAGCGACGAGAGGCTAATGGTCTTTTTCCTTATCCTGAAATGATCGATCGAGGCGACCAGCTTGCCTACGAAGAACAGCGTATCCCCTTTTTGATCTTCAATGAGCACGCGGTTCAGGCTAACCTGATTGAAAAAAGTAATATCCACGCTTTCAACGCGGATCGTGGCGTTTAGTTTTTCGGACAGTTCCCGGGTGAGATGACGGATGATAAAAGTCTGTACGGCACTGAACTGGAAAGCCAGTCCGGCGATCAGGAGCAGCGCCAGAAGAACTCCTGCGAACCAAAGTGATATTTTGAATGTTTTTTTAATAATTTTGACCTCTCTTTCGTGAGCAAAATAAACTAAAAACCGCGGATTTCATACGATTCGCAAACAAAATTCAGATAAAAACGGCAATTGAGCGTTATTCATGCGGGACATCAACGATATCACCATTTTGGGCATTGAGTCGTCTTGTGACGATACATCTGCCGCTGTTTTGAGAAACGGATGTTTGCTTTCCAATGTTGTGGCAGGTCAAAAAGTTCATGAGGCCTACGGTGGCGTTGTTCCTGAACTGGCGTCCAGGGCACATCAGCAGAACATCGTTCCTGTTGTTGACCAGGCCATCAGGCAGGCGGGAACCGGTCGCGACGGGATTTCTGCGGTGGCTTTTACCCGGGGGCCGGGTTTGCTGGGTTCCCTTTTGGTAGGTACGTCGTTTGCAAAGGGTTTTGCGTTGTCGCTCAATATCCCGATCATTGAAGTCAATCATTTGCAGGGACACGTGCTGGCCCATTTTATCCGGGAGAAGGATGTTGAATTCCGGGCGCCGGCGTTTCCGCACCTGTGTCTGCTGGTGAGCGGCGGTAACTCGCAACTGGTGCGGGTGAGAGATTACCTGGAGATGGAGGTGATCGGACAGACCATTGACGATGCTGCCGGTGAAGCGTTTGACAAATGCGCCAAAGTAATGGGAATGCCTTATCCGGGAGGCCCCTTGATTGACAAACTGGCAAAGGAAGGCAATCCCGCAGCATTTCGTTTTGCCAAACCAGTAATTAAGGATTTGGACTATAGTTTCAGCGGACTAAAGACAAGTTTTCTTTATTTTCTGCGTGATCAGCTTAAAAGAAACAGTAATTTTATTGAAGAGCATCAGCGTGATCTTTGCGCGTCGTTGCAGCAGACGATTATTGACATTCTGATGGATAAGCTGATCAAAGCTGCTAAAAGGACCGGGATCCGTGAAATTACGGTCGCCGGAGGCGTGTCGGCCAATTCGGGGCTGCAAAATGCCCTTCGTAAGGAGGCGCAAAAGAGGCACTGGAACCTGTTTATTCCAAAGTTTGCATTCACAATGGACAATGCCGCCATGATCGCGATCACCGGCTATTACAAGTACCTGCGCGGTGAGTTTACAGGGATGGATGCTGTCCCGTTCGCGAGGATGAATATGAATGAGTAGTGACGGGCTTATGGGTTGAGGCCTTCGGTCTTGAAATAAGGTTTGACGTCCGTGACATACATGCCTGCCGATCTGGCTGCCTGCATGCCCAGAATGCCGTCTTCAAAAACGTGGCAGTTGCCGGGATCAACGTTCATCAATCGGGCGCACTCTAAAAAGGTTTGAGGTCTGGGCTTGTGTTCGGTCACATCGTCGGCGGTGACGATGGCGTCGAAGTATGAAGCCAGATTCAACTGCTCAAGCTGGACCATCGCGCTTCGCCGGCCGGCGCCAGTGCCTACCGCCATTGGCAGGAACCCGTGATACTGATATACCAGGTTGGTCACAACCGGGATCGGCCTGAGCAGGTGGGCGCTCTCCCAGAACGATTGCTGCTTCATTCTGACGATATCTTCGGGATCCACGCCGGTCAGGTTGTTTTCCGAAACCACCCTGCGGGCAAAATCAATGGTCGGCGCACCGGTCATCTCCACCATGATGTCCGGATCAAAATGGCAATTGTAGTGCGCACAGACCTTGTTCCACGTCGCCAAATGTACCGGCAGCGAATCGGATAATGTGCCGTCCAGGTCAAATATCAAGGCTTTTGCCCGCGGATGTTTTTCCAGCTTCATTCTTTCTGTATTAGGACCATCAAACTACAACGGTCGGGTGTGCGATGACAGACCGTCTTGAACCGCAAAATTAAGAAACAGTTTTCTGGTTGGACCAAATCCGGCGGTTCCCGCCAACGATTTAAGAATATGATAAAGGTCGCCGGCGCAAGGAAACGTTAAACACACTGTTTGCTATCCTGTTCCCGGAACAATCGTTCCCCATTG
>CAZANK010000092.1:0-9550 GCA_964486235.1 uncultured Prolixibacteraceae bacterium
TTAAAAGCGGGAATGACAAATGGTATACCATCGATATGCTGAACAAGACGGTGTCGAATTCCTTGATTTCAGTAGGTTACGGAGGAGACAGGATTGTCGGCGGAAATAACAGGATCAGTGGGATCACCAATTTCATTGACAAACCCTCCAACACAAATCTCTCTTTTTCCCTCGATGCCTACGGGTATGATTATGCCCGTTATTATTTTGGCGGACCGTCAGGCTACGAAATAACCGGCGAAACACCTGCTTATGTGGAAGTGACTTTGACTTCTTTTCTGGAAGGCGGTGTTCACGTAAAGAAGAAAGAGCGGATTTTCAGGGATCTCGCTGTCCTGGAAATCGAATATACAAATCTGGATTTGGCGTGGTGGCAGGATTTTTACCAGGGAAAAAATGAAGAAAACCGGGTGTATACATTTTTTAATATGAATGATACGATCGATTTGGAAATGCAGGCGGCATTCCGCTTGCAGGCGGAGAAGGATTGCGGGCACAACTTTGGAGATTGTTTTCTTAAGGCAGCAGGCACCACTTTGGAAGAGGTCCTGTATAAGGATTGTTTGATTTTTGGATTCTATGACAGGGATACGCAACTGGGGTTAGGCTTTGTTTTGCCTGCTGAAATAGGGTTACATGATGGATTTAAACTGTGGAATATGCATAGTTATGAATCGTTCCCTTTTCATCGCGAAGAAAAAAAACTACCATTAAAGAGATGGATTTTTGTGACGGCTGAAGGACAAAGAGGAATCTGGTCATTGGGAAAGGCAATCGCAGATGCCCGCGATAAGAACGAGAGCCTTTCGTTGAATATCAATCAGATAAAAAAAAATCTCCCTGTTCGCGCCGCCTCAACTGGCAGACGTTGACCAGGTTACCCGGACGTCATTACGGGGTAAAAAAAGCTCAGTCCGGCCCGTCAAAAAGGCCTTGCGGCAGTCAGGTGACAGGATAGATTAACTTAAATGATAAATGAATGGAATTCACAAGGGAACTAATTACGAAGATTTACAGTCAGTTATATACGATCCGGGTTTTCGAATCCCGGTGTATCAAGTTATACAGGAACGGTTTGATAAGAGGTTATTTTCATCCCTACCTGGGTGAGGAAGCCATTGCTGTTGGCGTTTGTGCCGCGCTGAATCGGGAGGATTATATCCTCAGTACCCACCGGGGACACGGCCATTGCCTTGCAAAAGGGGCGACGATCGACAGGATGACAGCGGAACTTCTTGGCAAGGAAACCGGTTACTGCAGGGGCATGGGAGGTTCCATGCATATTGCAGAAATCGCTACCGGGAACCTTGGGGCCAACGGCGTCGTGGGTGCCGGTATCCCGATCGCTGTCGGCGCTGCCCTGAGTGCAAAGATCAGCAAAAGCGGAAAAGTGGCTGTGGCGTTCAGCTCAGACGGAGCCACATGCAACGGGACTTTTGCCGAGTCAATCAGCGTGGCTGCCATGTGGGATCTTCCCCTGATCATTGTGATCGAGAACAACCAATATGCGGTGTCTACGCCCATCGAAGAATCAGCCCGGGAAACCGATCTTTACAAAAGGGCTTTGGGATACGGCGTCGTCACATCGGGGGTGGATGGGAACGACGTCCGGGCCGTTTATGAAAAAGCAGTTGAGGCGGTTAATCTTTGCCGGGAAGGGAAAGGTCCGGTCGTTATTGAGGCGAAGACTTACCGTCATCAGGGACATCACGTGAATGACCCCGGTACCTACATGCCGAAAGAGAAAATGGATTATTATCTAAAAAAAGACCCGGTTACTATTGGACGAAAATATCTGAGCAATTTTTTAAGCGACGATGAGATCATAAAAATGGAAAAGGAAATTGACCGGGAAATGGACGACGCCGTTGACTTTGCACAAAACTCGAACGAAATGTCCGTTGAAGAATTTCACCAAAACATTCAGAAGTATAATTAGAAACAGTATAGGATATGACTGATAACAGCCGGATAATCATGTACAGGGAAGCCTTAAACGAAGCGTTGAAAGAAGAAATGCGGGCCGACCCCACGGTGTTTGTGATGGGTGAAGGGATCGCGGAACGGGGCGGCTCATTCAAAGTAACCGTCGATTTGCTGAAAGAATTCGGAGCGGACCGGGTACGTGACACCTCCCTCTCCGAAGCGAGTTTTACCGGTGCCGGAGTGGGAGCCGCGATAACGGGAATGAAACCGATTGTCGAGATTCTTTTTGTCGATTTTGCGATGCTGATTCTGGATCAGATTATTAATCAGGCCGCCAAATACAGTTTTATGACCGGATGGAAGGGCAACGTTCCCATGGTCTTGCGAACACAGGGTGGTGTGGGCAATGGTGTTGCGGCTCAGCATTCACAGAGTCTCGAAGCGTTGTTTTATCATATTCCCGGACTGAAAGTGGCGATGCCGTCAACGCCATACGATGCCAAAGGCCTTTTGAAGGCGGCCATTCGTGATGATGACCCGGTTATTTTCATTGAGCACAAGCTTCTTTACATGAATAAGGGTCATGTTCCGGAAGAAGAGTACTTGTTAACGCCCGGAAAGGGGAGTATTAAAAAGGAGGGAACCGATCTGACCCTTATTGCCTGGTCAGGAATGCTTCCGCTATCCCTTCATGTGGCTGAAAAGCTGGAAAAGGAAGGCATAAGCGTTGAAGTGGTCGATCCGATGTGGCTTGTCCCCTTGGATAAAGAGCTGATTCTGAATTCCGTAAGAAAAACAGAACATGCGGTCATTGTTCAGGAAGCAGTTCGCCGGGGCGGAGTAGCCTCGGACATTGCCTCGGTCATCGTGGAAGAAGCTTTTGATTATCTGGACGCTCCGGTGAGGATTGTGGCCGGGAAAAATACGCCCATTCCTTTTAATGAAAAGCTTGAAAAATCTTGTATACCCGGCGATGCTGATATTGAGAAGGCGGTGAAGGAGTGTTTATATGACAGACGTTAAAAAGAAGAAACATGGCTTGTGTAAATATGACGGAGATGCTTGGCAAAGCAAAAGCAGGAGGATACGCCGTGGCGGCATTCAATATGCTGGATTATAATTCCATGAGGGCGATTGTGAAATCGGCCGAAGAATTGAAAGCCCCGGTTATTGTGCAGATTTCGGTGAAGACAGTTAAGCTCTGGGGCTATGAGGCAATCAGCAGTTGGTATCGCGAACTGGCGGAAAACGGGCCGGTTCCGGTAGTCCTTCATCTGGATCATTGCAAGGACATCGATGTCATTCAGCAATGTATCGATCATGGCTGGACCTCGGTGATGATTGATGCGTCAAGTTTTCCGTTTGAAGAAAACATGGAACTGACCCGGCGGGTTGTGAAACTGGCCCGCCCTTTCAATGTTACCGTGGAGGCCGAGCTTGGAGAAATCGGGGGGGTTGAAGATGACCTGGCCGTTGCGGAGGAAGATGCCTGTCTGGCCGATGTGGAGAAATCGGTAAGGTTTTGCCGGGAAACCGAACCTGACCTTTTCGCTCCGGCCATTGGCACGGCGCATGGACTCTACAAGGGGACTCCAAAAATCGCTTACGACCGGCTGGAACAGATTGCCACGCTGACCGGGATACCTGTTGCTTTGCATGGTGGAACAGGATTAGCCGGTGAGGTTTTTGAAAAGTGTATTTCGCTGGGGTGTGCCAAAATCAATATCAGCACCCAGTTAAAGAGGCAGTACATCACCAGTTTTGTGGCGCATTACAGGCTGGCGCCGGATGATTATGAGCCGGTCCGCTATATCAGCGTCCAGTATGAAGCCATGAAGAAGGATGTAACCGGTTTTATTCGGCTTTTTGGAAGTGCAGGCAAAGCCTGAATGATTTCAGACAGATCAATTTTAAAACAATACAAACGCAAAACTATGGTTCCGGTAAATATGCCCGTCGTAGGGCAAGACATACCAACGGGAATAATCAAGGAATGGCTCAAGGAAGAGGGGGAAGCGGTTTCACGGGAAGAAATCATCGCGATCGTGGAATCGGAAAAAGCGACCTTTGATGTGGAGGCTCCCGCAGAAGGAATTTTATTGAAAAAAGTGAGACAGGAAGACGAAGAAGTCAACGTCCTCACACCAATCGCATACATCGGTGAAAAAGGTGAAGCTTTTGAAATTGCGAAACAGGGTCATGAGGCGCCTCAGGAAATGGAACCGGCCAGTCAGGCAGGAAGTACACCGGAGGCTGTTTCCCCCGTTTCGGCGACCGGCACCAAGCTTTTTATTTCTCCTTTAGCCAGAAAAATTGCTGAAGAAGAAGGGATTGAGGTTGAATCGGTTGCCGGAACAGGACCGAATGGACGAATTATTAAACGAAATGTATTGGAAGCGATCGAAAAGAAAAAGGCCTCCCATTCTGCACCCAAAGAGTCTGTTCCGGTTCATGTTTCTCAACCTGATCTCCGCCTGCCTTTGTGGGAAGGTGAAAAAGAGATTCCTTTTGACCGGATGCGCCGGTTAATTGCGGATAAACTCACGCTCAGCAAACAGACGGTACCTCATTTCTACCTGTTCAGTGAGGTGGAAATGGATCAGGCCATTCTCGTTAAAGAACAACTAAAGGCTGAACGGAATATCCATGTAACCATCACCGATATTGTGCTACATGCTGTTGCCCGGGCGATGAGCGAATTTCCCCGAATGAGTTCCCATGTATTTCCAGACCGGTATGTCCTGTTAAGGGATGTCAATATCGGATTGGCTGTTTCATCGGATGATGGATTGCGCGTTCCCGTGATTACCCATGCCGACAAAAGCGACCTTGCAGAACTTTCTGTCCGGACAAAGCAGTTGTCGGCAAATGCCAGGAACGGTAAAATTGATCCCGGATTAAAAGCCGGGTTAACTGTTTCGACACTTGGGATGTACGGCATCCCGCAATTTTTGCCCATCATCAATCCTCCCGAGTGTGCCATCCTCGCGGTCGGCAAATCTTCACCAAAGGTGGTAACCGACGGAACGGCCATATCCATAAAGAAGATGATGACGATCACGCTGGCCTGTGATCATCGCTTGATTGACGGCGCTTATGCCGCCAGTTTTCTGGGCAGGGCAAAAGAGATCCTGCAGCAGGCCGACTTTAGAAAACTAAACTGGTAGACATGGACGCATTGATATTCGATTGCGACGGAGTTTTGGTGGATACCGAACGGGACGGTCACCGGGTAGCTTTTAACAAAGCATTTGCCGAAAAAGGTGTTCAAGCTTCCTGGAGCGTGGATGAATACAAGGAGCTGGTAAAAATTGCAGGCGGGAAGGAGCGCATGAGGCATTTTTTTGATAAAAAAGGCTGGCCGGAACAATATCCGGATAAAGACCGGCTGATCACTGATTTGCATCTGCTGAAGACCAGGTTCTTCATGGAACTTGTTGACGCAGGCAGACTGCCGCTTCGCCCGGGAATCAGACGTCTGGTTGACGACGCAATCGCCGAGGGTATCCAACTTGCGGTATGCTCTACGTCAAATGAAAAAAGTGTCAACCTGATTGTTGAGCGGCTTTTGGGACGCGACCGGAAATCGCGGTTCAGCGGGATTTTTGCCGGAGACGTCGTTGCCCGTAAAAAACCGGATCCTGAAATTTATAACCTGTGTGCTCAGAAGCTGGGATTGCATCCTCAAAACTGCTTTGTCGTCGAAGATAGTCGCAACGGATTGCTTGCCGCTAAAGCGGCAGGCTTCAGGTGTCTGATCACCACAAATGACTATTCTAAGGAGGAAGATTTTTTCGAGGCAGATTTGGTGACCGACGGACTGGGCGATGGTGACAAGATCCGGGTTACCATCGCGACTTTGAAAACATATTTAAACCAATAAAAAAGAACAGGATATGAAGATTTTTTTAGACACAGCAAACATTGAATCAATTAAACGGGCAAATGATACGGGGCTATTGGACGGAATAACAACCAACCCGGCCAAGATACTGGAAAGCGGCAAGAAATTCTACGAAGTGATCAAAGAGATTTGTCAGATCGTGAAAGGGCCTGTGAGTGCTGAAGCAGTTGCTGACCGGGCTGAAGATATTGTCCGCGAAGCGGAGATCATTGCCGGGTTAGCTCCGAATGTAGCGATCAAAGTGCCCATGACCACAGAGGGACTCAAGGCTTCAGCGATACTGGGTGGCAAGGGCATCAAGGTGAACGTCACCATGGTATTCGCTCCGGATCAGGTGTTGCTGGCGCTTAAGACGAACCCTGCGTTCGTCAGTATCGTTCTCAGCCGGCTGGAAAAGATAGGCGGTGACGTGAACGGACTGATCAGCGATTCCGTGAAAATCAAACAGAATTACGGATTCCGGGGAGAAATACTGGCCGCCAGCATCAAAAACAGGACGCACGTGATCGATTGTATGAGAGCGGGAGTCGACGTTGTTTCATTGCCCGAGAACATCTTCTTTGAACTGTTTGATCACCCGCAAACCAAACAGGGATTGGGTGAATTTGATCTGGTGTGGGAAAAGCTGATTCGTGCAGGGCTTGTTTAAAGCGACGTTAACGTGAAAGAGAGGTTTAAAATCGCAGCCTTTGGAGAAGTCCTTTGGGACTTGTTACCCGATGCTTCCGTTTTGGGCGGGGCGCCGTTCAATTTCACATACCGGATGAATTCTCTTGGTCATGAAGGGATCATGATCAGCGCGGTCGGTAAAGATGAACTTGGAGAAAACGCGTTGAGGACGATCTCCGCATTGCAGATATCAAACAGGTACATTCAGGTCAATCCGGCGTATTCAACAGGGACAGTGAACGTGTTCTTTGATGAATTCAGAAATCCCGATTATGAGATCACCAAAAACGTCGCTTATGATTTTGTGACATGCAATGAAGGGCTGGAGCGATTGATGGCAGAGACCGACTGCATTTGTTTCGGCACATTAGCCCAGCGGAATGCCCTGTCGAGGCACACCCTTCAAAGACTGCTGCACGACTTTAGAGGCAAGTACCGGTTTTTAGATTTGAATCTTCGTAAAGACTGCTATTCCCGGGATGTGGTCATTTCATCACTTCATCATGCTGATATTTTAAAATTGAACGAAAGAGAAGGCTATGCGCTGACGAATTTGCTTCAGATGAAAAAAAGCAAACTGGTTGATATCTGTCGGGAACTGTTGGCTCTTTTTCCGCTTCAGTATTGTGTGGTCACGTTGGAAGAACGGGGTTCCCTAGCTGTTTCTGTGAGCGGTGAAGTGATTTATACGCCGGGATTCGAAGTCCCATTGAATGATCCTCTGGGTGCGGGCGATGCTTTCTCTGCCGGATTCGTCGACGCGCTGCTCAGGGGAAAGCCGCTTCAGGAAGCCAGTGAGGAGGGAAATCTCCTTGGGGCTATGGTTGCGACTCAGAAAGGGGCAACGCAGGAAATTATTTTGAAACAGTTAGATCAGCTCCGTTCCGGGAGCAGAAGGGTTTCAGATCCGGCTTATTTGCGTGTATAATCCATGAAAAAAACTAAAATAAAACTTATGAGAGCGAAATTAATACCACTTTATTTTGATCCGGGGCGCGATGAGAATTTCGACAAGCATTTGCGCATTGTGAAAAATTTGCTGAAAGAGGATGCGGAATTTACGGAACCGTATGCCCTTGGGGCCGCGCTTCCCGAGGCGGATGCCGTAATTTTCCCGCAGATGCTGGGCGAAGCCTATCAGCGGGTAGAGGCGTTAAAAGCAGTTTCGTTGCCGATGATGGTGATTACCTCCGAATTTGGCACGGTGAACATGTGGGACTGGGAGTTGGTCCATTACCTGAAATTGAACGGGATTCAGACAATCTGTCCTCCCAGTCTTGAGGATACAAAAATGGTTTGCCGGGCGCTGCTGGTGCGCAGGTTGCTGGCTGAAAGCAAATTCGTGGTTTACCAGGACGATCCGGCAGGACCAACGGGAAAGCAGTCCGATATCTTTAAACGCTTTTACTGGCTCGAGAAAGAGTCTTCAAAAAAAATGTTCGAAAAGTACGGAATAACGATCGAGCAGCGCAGCTTTAAGGAACTGGCAAAACGGGCGAGCCGGATTCCTGATGACGAGGCACAACAGGAGGTTGACGCACGGAAATCACGGCATAAAAGCATATCGGGAAGACCTTTGTTAAGCGCCATGAAATTGTATCTGGAGCTTAAAAAGGAGTATCGAAAGGAAAATAATATTCTGGCCATGGGCGTAAACTGCCTGAACGAATCGGCGAGTTGTGATACGACCCCGTGTCTGGCATGGAATTTACTCTATCAGGAGGAGAAACTCGTATGGGGTTGCGAGGGCGATACTATGGTCATGCTCACCGAAATGCTGGCAGATAAGGTGCTTCATATTCCGTTTTTTATGACAAACCTGTATCCGTTTATGATGGGACAGGCTGCTTTGGCGCACGAACGCATCCCCCATTTCCCGGATGTTGATGAGCCGGATAATTATATGCTGGCCGCACACTGCGGATATTTTGGGTTGCTTCCGGAAGTCTTCTCGGATTCATGGCATCTGCGCAAACGGGTCCTCGCCATGGTGAATGAGAACGCTCATGTTCTTGATGCGACTATGCCTGTTGGCCCGGTAACCCTCATGAAGTTTCAGCCTTTTTTACATAAGATATCGCTGTCCGAGGCTGAATTGACAGGTTATATTCAGTATGAGAATTCCGATTGTCTGAATGGTGGTATAATCAGGGTAAAAGATGGTCAGAATTTTGTTGACAAAGTCGTTTCGCATCATTATATCGTCATGGCGGGCCATCAGAAATCAGCAATGAAATTAATAGCAGGTATTTTTGATTACGAACTGGAAATTATTTGAGTATGGAATGTATGCCAATGAAGAAGGAATTAAACGTCGGAATTGTTGGTGCCCGGTTTATGGGACGCGCGCATTCCAATGCCTGGTGTGATGTTGCGCGCTTTTACAACCTTCCTTTCGTTCCGGTTATGAAAGCTGCCTGCGATATCGACCCGGCATCTGAAGAAAATTTTGCCGAACGACTGGGATGGCAATCTTTCGAATCTTCCTGGGAAAAGCTGATCAGACGTGCCGATATTGATCTGATTGATATTTGTACGCCCAATAAACTGCATCTGCCTGTTGCAGTCATGGCTGCCAGAGAAGGCAAGCATGTCATTTGCGAAAAGCCACTGGCAATGAATGCGGAAGAAGCCTGGAAGATGGCTGAAGCTGCGGAAGTCTCGGGTGTCAATCATATGGTTGCGTTTAACTACCGGCGGGTTCCGGCCATTGCGCTGGCACAAAAAATGATTGCCGAAGGAAAGTTGGGAAAGATCCATCATTTTAATGCCGTTTACTACCAGGATTGGCTGGTTGATCCGGAGTCTCCCTGGGTTTGGAGAAACGATGTAAAGCTGGCAGGTTCGGGCGCTCATGGTGATATGAATGCCCATACGGTGGATCTTGCCCGTTTTTTAGTGGGTGATTTTGAAGCGGTTTGCGGGGATGAAAAGGTTTTTGTTGCATCGCGTGCCTTGCCTGGTGGCGAAGGATTTGGAAAAGTGACAGCCGACGATACTACCTGTGTTCTGGCCCGATTTAAGAACGGGGCAATGGGCAATTTTATCGCC
>CAZANK010000093.1:0-9545 GCA_964486235.1 uncultured Prolixibacteraceae bacterium
TTCACCGCTGTATTGATCTTTTCCAATTCCGCGTTTTTATTGGCCAGCTCCGTTGATTGATTTTCAATCTCTTCCTTTTGCTGCACAATTTCTTCGGTACGCTCGTGAATGGTTTGTTCCAGCAAGCGCTTTTCATTGATCAACTGTCGGTTCCTCAGGATGACAATCAGATAGATCACACCGCCTAACACCAGGAGGTACAGCAAAATGGCCCAGAAGGACGCGTACCAGGGTGTCAGCACCTGGAACCCGGCGGTGGCTTCCAACGCTGTTTTCCCGTAAAGGTTCATCGCTTTCACGTGAAACCGGTACCTGCCAAAAGGGATGTTGGTATATTCCTTGTGCGACTGGGATGACCAGTCCGACCAGGTCTCTTCAAAGCCTTCGAGCCAGACCTGGTAGTGATTCTCCCCCTTCGCTGTATAATACGGAATGCTGAAATCGAACCGCAGGGTGTTGTCACGGTACCTGAATTTCAGGTTTTCCAGGTGATATCCGGTGGTTTTGTCCTGCAAATAACCTAAAAAAATCACCGAATCATTGTTGAGCGTTATTTTCCGGATCAGGGTCTGACCCGGGTCTGTATTTTCGTTGATCACCGCCGGATCATACCGGATCAGTCCGTCGGGTCCTCCAAACCAGGTGATCTTTCCGGTGTCGGAATAAACATTCCGGATCACCCGGTCTGAGAATGGAAGAAACGGTTCCGCCCGGGGCACATACCCGTCACCTTCCTTGACCAGCAGCCGGACATGGGTTTCATCGCCTTCATTCACCCACAGCGAACCATCCTCGTTCTGAATGATCATCGAGTACCATTCTTTCAAGTCGGATACCGGATCGTTTTGGAACCTCAGCGGCTCAAAAGACCCGCTCTCTTCATTAAACCCGTACACCCCGTTACGGGTGGAGACGACCATTTTACCGGCCATTGGCCAGGGCATATTTCCTGCAGGATCGGGGAGCCCGTCCTGATCGGAAAAATACACAGGTTCCCCGCTGCCAGGCAGATAGCGAAAGATGCCGTGCGTCAGCGTCATCCCCCAGATATTTCCGTGACGGTCGCGCTGAAGCATCCTGATCTCCTCGTTTGCCCCCCCGATCTTCCGGCTAATCCATTGACTCCCCTGGTTTGTGAGCGAATAGAACCCTCTCATTTCACCGACATAAACAACGGACGGATCGGCCGACGGGGTAACCGACAGGGCGAAGCCTTCCTTGATTAAACGGGCCTGCTTTCCGGTCACCAGAAACACGCCATGTGATGTCGCGGCAAGCAAATTCTGCCGATACCGGATCAATCCCCAGCACGACGACATGATACCGCTCACTGGTTTAAACAGGTATTCCCGCGGATCAAACCAGTAAAGGCCCTGATACGTCGCGGCGTAAAATGTCTGATTTATCCGGAGTGTCTGATTTACCTCACCTTCCAATCCTGACCCTTCATCAAAGAAGCTGATGGGCGACGGCGTTTCGATCAGCGAAATCCCGTTATTCAGCGCCGCCCAGAGCGTATTCGCGTTTGGCGCGTACAATGCCTGCACAAAGTGATCCTGCAACTGCGCTTTTTTGTCGATGCGCTGTAAGACTTCCCCCTGCGGATTGACCACCACGATCCCCTGGCGCGAAGTCCCCAAGGCATAAGAACCATCCGGCAGCCTGACCCCGCAGGTGACCGTGTATTCCTTCAGAAAATCATTCACCGGCGTATCGAATTCCCGGACGCGGCCATTTTCAAAAAGAAAAAATCCCTGAGAACCCGTTGCAATCAGTATCCGGTTACCCGGGTACGGAAGCATGGCCCTGATCACGACGGCCTCCGAAAATACCGGGTTGCTTTCTGCCGGGATCAGCTTGCCCTGTTGAAAAGAAACCAGTCCAAGACCTCTCATCTGCAGGTAGAGCGTTCCGTTCACGTGCCAGGAGCCAGCGATTTCGGCGGGTGCATTCCACGCCGACACCTCCTGCCCCTTCATCGTCAGGATATGACTCCGGGAAATGAATTTCAGTCCGTCGCCGGTATTCAGGATGTTCGTCACTTCGCCAAAAGCCGGGTAAACACTACCTGAATCGGGCAGCAGGCTGGTGAAATGAAGTTCTCCACGCTGATCGGGCGCAAGAAATCCGATCTCGTTCAGCGCACCCGCGTAAACGATGCCCGACGAATCAACGCCTAACGCGGACACCCGCGTGGTCTTTTCGGTTGGTATTAATCTCCATCCCTGACCATCAAACTGCAGGACACCCGCGAAGTTTCCAAAATAGGTCAGTCCGTGATGATCGCTGACAACAGCAAAATTCTGGGTATGCCCCCTGTATTCGGCAGGCCTGAAATTCCTCAGCCAGGGAAATCCCTGGTCATGAACCGCTTGCCCGGACAAAAACGACGGCAGAATAAAGAACAGGAAGACCATGACGATTTTGCTCATAATCCTTCATTTTGAGGGTTAACACTGATGGATGATAAATACCTTTTTGCAAAAGAGACAGAAGAGTCGACCAGCTCATAAACAGACTCTTCAGTCAGGCTGATCGAATAGCCGGCATCAGAAACTGTATATCCTCCCGCTCCCGGATGAGGACGTCCTCCCGCGATGTCCGGCTCAACCCGGATATCCTGATGCTGAACAAGCCAGTCGATCAAAACATTTTCAGGAACGTCAAAGAAAAAATCAAAGTTTTTGATCGCCATGACCTTTTCATGCAAGGGCAGATCCCCGTCCTCATCCTTTGCTTCTGATTTGTCTGCGACGTTAATCCGCAACGGATCATTGTTCATTTTCATGAGTCGTTCCTCACGCCCGGCAACGTCCTGGCGAGCCTGGCATTGTTTCCCGTTAACCGGAACATTCTTTTTGAGCCTGAACAATACCTGATCAAAGTACGGCTTGTCCAGTTTGATCAATACCCGCGCAGCCAGTTCCACAATCAGTTCGTGCGGATGTGAAAGACAGGATGCCAGCATAATTTTTATCTCATCGCCCCTGTCGGGCCGCTGTTCTCCCAGCAGTCCGATCGCCTTTGCTTTCATCCAGGGCCTGGTTTTCGACAAATCCCGGTTCAGGATGTCAAACATCCGGTCAACCGGGTCCATCTTTTCCTGAAGAAACTTATTCTCCAGGCGCTGAAGCCTTTCCTGCATCGTGATATCTTCGAACAACGGGAAAACAATTTGTTTTAATTCATCGCCGATCAGCATGTCGCCAATTTCGAAGGCATACACTTTCGCGTTGGTATCTTTGCTTTCGATGTGCTCCATAACATGGCTCATGGTTCGCGAGTCATAAAGCAGGGAAAGCAACATAAACACTTCCTGTTTGTCCGCCTCCAACTGATCCAGCAAAGCCATTTGCAGGGGACCGGCATTCGGGACTTTGTTAATGTCGAGCAGAGAAGCCTGAACCCATAAGATATTCCCGATCACCTCCTCGATCATATTCCTGATCCCTGCGCTCTCGTTGACCGAGGCCCGATAACCCAGTCTGCCCAAAGCGGCAAGGGCCCGCGTCCGCACCTCCTTATCAGGGTGAGCCATTTTCGACCTCAAAAACCTGATCGCCCCAGTCCCCCCAACGAACTCAAAAATAGTGATGATTTGTTTCTTCGTAAACAATCCACCGCCCGATTTTTCAAAAAACCGGTCAAGATCGCTTAAGACCGGTTCACCCACCTGCTGTAACGCGATCTTTGCAGAAATGGCAAAGCGACGGTCAGCCAGGTTCTCGATCATGGATGGCCAGAATTCAGTCCGCCGGGCCTGACTCGCTGAGCGGAGAGCCGCTCTTCTCACCCGGGGATCCGCATCGTGCATCAGGCTGATGAGCAATTTGTACGTATTGTATTTCCCCGATGTCCCCAACATGCACGCGGCATGGCGCCGGTCGCCGGCATCCAAAGAATGGGAAAGCTTCACCATGTTTTCAAAAGTGTGCCTGCTTTGGTCTTCCATCTCCCGGATTGTCGCGTCAATCCCGGAAGATATTTCTTTTGTTGGTCGATTCCCGGAATATTCCTTCAAAAAAGGAAGCACTGAAACCAAATGACGGTCCCTGATCTTTTGAAGGATTGCCACCTGATTGGTTTCTGGCGACGCGATAAACGCATCGGGGATGGCCTCTTCGGTTTGAACCGGGTAAACGGTTTCAAGGATCCGGTAAACCTGATCAAACTGCCCGGCTGTTGCCTTCGAGAGGCATTGGATCACAAGTTCCCGGACCGGGTCGTCCGGTTGCCCGTTTTCCGCCTCCAGCTCGCTTAATTTTGTTTTAAGCATATTCCGGTATTGGTCGTACATTCTAAAAGCGACCCATATCCACAACGCCAGGACAACAACAAAAATCCAGCTATAGTGAACCAGGTTAAACGCGTGGATCGTTGAGAATAACAAGATGACCGCACCGGTAATCACCGTTCCCGATGCTTTTGGAATGCCCTCGATCTGGTTTTGGAAGATCAGGCGATGGCCGGCCGGAACCGGCTGATAGAGCAACTGAAAGGCCGGTTCATACACGGCCGACCTGACCGACCGCTCAAACAGGCGGACCATGGAGATAAAGGCAAAAAATAATCCCACGGTCCCGTAAAACGAGGCCATCACCGCGGCCATCAGCATCCCCGCAAACAAGACAACGGGAAGGGAGAGCAAGCCAGGCTTCAGTCCGTATTTATTCAGGAATCTCCCTGATACCAGCTTAAAAACCAATTCAATGACTGCCACAAACCCCAGGAAGATGCCGAAAAAACCGGCGATTGTCTCGGTATCGTTGGCAAATTCAACCTTTGTTTGAGCGAGAAACAGGAAGTCGACAAACAGATAACCGAATATCGGCAACAGGGCCATCAGGGAAATAAAAAGAAAGTAAGGCTTTTTAACGAGCTTCCAGTAACTCAGGTCAGCGTTCTCTTTTGAATGTGCACCCGGCGGCGACGGGGCGCTCCCGGATAACTCCGTACGAAAGGCCTTCAAAATCACGAAAACCAGGATCAGGCATACCAGGAGCGATCCGGACGACAGGAAAAGCAGGTCGGACGCCTTCAAAAACTGAAGCAGCAGGGGCACCGAAAAATAGCCGATGATAATGGAAATCACTTCCCCGATTCCCAGAAGCGCAAAAATACGTTTGCCTTGCCTGATGTTAAACAACTTGCCCGCGAGTCCCCAAAAGGTGACGACGGTCACATAAACCAGGATCCTGACCCAGGTGAACATGATGAACACCAGCCAGGAATGATCGTAGAGCCATACGCCCGTGCTGATCGCCGTTACGGTGACAAAAACGAAGAGGAACTTGACGATCAGTTGCCATCCCGGCGACAAATGCCGGTCGAGCCTTGAAAGCAACAGCCAGGCTGCCCAGACGATGACACCCGAAGCGATGTAAGAAACAGAGATCATCCGTGACTCAAAATGCTTCAGGAAAATGGCATTCGAGGCAGCAAAGTAAAACGTCATGGACAACCCGACAAAAAAAGAAAAGATCATCAGGTAAAATACAGGTCTGGATTCTTCAGCCCTGATATTGAACAATTTCACAAACCATTTTGCTGCTGCCATTTTTTCAACGTATCAAATCATGTAACGGTAACGTATAGCCGTCGGTCAAATCATCATTCGCGGGGCCCATCAGTTGCCGTTTGATGGGTTCGGGAATCCGTTCATCGAAATCAATGGCGCCGACTGCACCGGCAATCCCCGCCTGCCTTTTCTTCAGCACCTCAAGGATCAGTTCAATGGCAAGCCAGCCGCAAATCGACGGGATCTTCTCCTGAAGACTGAGGATGCTCTCCGGATACGCGCCATCGGCCTTTACGATACTGATTCTGGGCGATCGCCCGACAATCGGGCCACGGTCTATCCATTCATTCACGACATGCACGGTCATCACCGACGTGGTGTGCCCGTTACTCAGGGTATCCCGGAAGGGCTGCGCTCCTTCGCCAATATGAGCAGCCAGGTCGGAGGGATGGAAATTGTACATCCCGTAGGCCGGGTAATTAAAAATGAACGGATCAACCTTCTGTCCGAAACAGCACATGATGATCACATCGGGATTCCATTGTTTTAAAATCTCCCTAAAACAGGCTGTTTTGACGCCCCCCGTATAGCAGGCTACACCGCCATCGGTTGACACCCCGATGACCTTGTCGCGCAATGCAATCATCTCCTCCTCGCGGTAATGCCTCCATATCCGCTTACCCACGGAAATTTTGGTATCGGGATCAACGGGGTCGTCTGTTGCGACGCCAACAAGATTGATCAACCCATGATTTTTTCGCTCAAACCGCAGCAGGGAACCGATCACCAAAGCGCCCCCGTTCGTGCTTCCAAAAACAACGATCCGCAACCCTTCACCCGATCCGGCCTTCGCATTTGCCGGAACATAAAGCGCCCCCCACTGGGACCCCTCATTAACTCGTTTCGTATACATCTTCTTTTCTTTCTATCTTCTCGTCTTCTTATCCGGATTCTCAGATTCTCAGATTTTCGGATTCTCAGTAATCCGGCCATCTTAAAAAACATACCTCAGTACCAACACGAAATGCCGGTCGCGCTGAAGGATCTCCGTGGGCGCATTGATCCCGTCGGCCGCTTTCGTTCCGGGATGATCATACTCCGTGTTCAGCAGGTTATTGCAAACCACCTGAATTTCTATCCCTTTCAACAAATCCGGGTTGGAATAGCCCACCGCGCTGTTGAAGATGGCCACTGACGGAAATGACGCGGAATTGAGCGGCACCGTCGTTCCCGGACCAACTTTTCTTTCGCCGGTAAAATTTGTCCGCAAATTCACATTTAACCGTTTATAAAAAAGCTTATTCACCCCAAGATTAAACTGATGTGTCGCGATATCGCCCACCCGGTTATCGACAACCCCTGTTTCGGAATACGTCTGGCGGGGATCGCAGAAGGTATAGTTAAACCAAGCCGAGAACGAATCGAACTGATAGTTCACGTTCGCCTGGACACCTTTAATCTCAAATTTTCCGATGTTGTCATTATGTGTCTTCGTGGCATCTCCCGGAACGGGCACGGTTCCAACCACATCGTCGATGTATTCCTTGTAAAAATTGATGTCGGCATTGAAACTCTTACTTAACCGCACGGCGCCGTTCAATTCGATATTTTTAATGTTTTCGGTCTTTAGTCCGGGGTTGGCGATCCGGTTGCCGGCAGTGGAATACTTGGTCCAGTTCGACACGTTCATGATCCCCCTCGAATAAATCGCCTTCAGGGTGAATTTTCCCGGGGTGTAGACGGCCGCGAACCGCGGACTGATCTCGCTGCCAAAGCCATCGTTGGTCCGCACCCGGTTGTAGTCGTAGCGCAATCCAAACGTCAGCTTCAGATCATCCAGCAGCCGGTATGTCGCCTGACTGTAAACACCAATATCCCAGGCATTGAAGGTGTTCCCTCCCCTGGGGTTTGGAGAGACGAGGGCCGAATCCTGAGGCGTAGGCGTGTTGCTGTACAAATACCCGCCCTGGAGCGTGCTGTTCCGCAACTCGATCCCCGACACCAGGTCAAAGCGGGCAGAAGGACTGTAGATCGTCTTAAATTCCGTCCGCAGTTGCTTGGACATTTCATAGGCATACATGGTCGTCCAGTAGGCTGCCTTGTCGGCAACAAGGTTCGTCAGTTTCAAATTTCCCCGGGCATAGTTGGAGAGCGAAACGAATTTCGAGTCCTGCGTCAGCGCGTGGATCCGGTAAGTGGTCAGGTTGGAAATAAAAAGTTTCTCACTGACCTGGTTCTCATACCTGGTAAAGAAGTAAGACAACTGCGGAACCCAGGCAAACCCGTTTTTCGATCCGGCCACATAAGTATCTGTATACTGCGTCGTCGATCCCCGGCTGTACTTCCATGTCTGAAACCCAAACGTGAAATTGCCGATCGTCATCTTCCCGTTCAGGAGGCCTTCTTTGGATTGATTGGTAAATCCGATTTTATGGCCATTGACCACCTGATCGTATGCCGACTGATCGAGGCTTCGCGCTTTTTCTGCCCCTGCCTGCGTCAGGCTAAGCTGGTTGCCATCGTCCGAAAGCTGATAATAGGCATGGGTCGCCGGAAGATTGTTGGCGGCCAGGTAACCCGCGGCATTGCTTGTGATACCCAGCAAGGAATGATAATCGACGCCGTTATAGACCGACGGATCATAATCAAAAAAACGTTGACCGGAAAGGTCCATCTCGTCCGAATAAAACAACCTTCCGGTCAGGGTGAACGAGATGTTGCTTTTCGCCCCGGAGACACTCAGGTCGGCAAACCGGGTATTGTAGGTCCCATACCCGGCGTTGGCATCAACGCCAATCGTATGCGGCGCTTTCACGGCGCTCCCTGAATGGCGGGTAATGACATTGATCACCCCGGCAAAGGCGTTCGGTCCGTACATCGTTGACGCCGGTCCGTAGATAATTTCAACCTGCTCCACATTGGAAAGCGGGTACTGGCGATCCACATAGGCCCAGTTTGTCCACAGGTCATTCTCCTCCATCCCGTCGATCAGCAAAAGGGTCTTTTCGGTATTGTTCTGACGGAAGCCGCGCTGGTAAATATTGGCATACTCCGATCCGTAAAACATGGAGAGGTCAAAACCCGGAACGTCTTTCAGCAGTTCCACCAGGTCCTGGTAGCCCCGTTCCCGGATTTGCTGCCGGGTGATCACGACGATGGTTGCGGGAACTTCATCAATATTCTCCGCTTTTTTCGAAACCGAGGTGACCATCATAGCCCCTCCGCCTTTAAGCCTGTTTACCAGGTCGATAAAAGATGGAGGATCAAATAAATTCGCCTCATAAGAAGGACTAAGCTGAAGGATCCGCATGGTATGCCGGTAAGCCAACGCAGCCGAATCAACAGCCAGGTAAGAAAAGGCAAGCAACCGGTGAGCCTCGATTTTTTGCTTTTGGTTAAATCCGTTCTCCAGACAATCCTGCAGTTTGCTGACCACCTCCGGGAACTTTCCCAGTTCATATAACTTGCGCGCTTCGCCCAGCGTGACATCATCGCATTCCTGACTGTATGCCCGGGCTGCCGGTAACAGGAAAAGCAACAGGAAAATTAACGGAAATCTGTTTATTTTTAGCATAAGCCGGTCCTCGTTTGGTTAGACATCTTAAGGAAGGTTATCAACTGTTTTCTGATAAGGCACATCCTCACCCACCATTTTATTCCATTCATCCCGGGTCAGGTTCCGTTTTAAGGTCATTCTGATTTTTTTGGCCATATCGTCATTTTGAGTGGATACTACGGTCAGTGTTTTATCGGCGCTGAATGAAACGAGCGATTGGTTATCGGGCGTAAAACGGACACCATAAACCCAAAACTCGTGGCTTTCGATGGTTACCGGCCTTTCTTCCGTTAACGGATACCGGGATAGCCTGACCGACCAGTCGAACCCTGAAGAAGCCAGTTCCTGATCGTTCGGACTGAAGGCCAGTCCGGTGACTCCCGAGACATGTTTCCCCAGATGTGTTTGAAGGTTTCCGTTTAATGCTGCCGGAGAAAGGGTATGGATCGCGCCGTTTTGCGAACCAACGGC
>CAZANK010000094.1:0-9366 GCA_964486235.1 uncultured Prolixibacteraceae bacterium
CAGGCGTAATCCTGCTTTTCTTGTTAATTTCTGTTTTTTCCTACGCTGAAATAAAACTTCCTTCCATCTTTGGCGACCACATGGTTTTACAGCAACAAACCGATGCGGCCATCTGGGGAAAAGCAACTGCCGGCAAAGCAGTCCGGCTTGTTACTTCGTGGAATAAAAAAAGTTATTCGGCACAGGCCGACAAACAGGGAAACTGGAAAGTAAAAGTAAAAACGCCCCAGGCAGGAGGCCCGTATGAAATTACTATCTCAGATGGAGCAACACGGAAGCTGAAAGATGTTTTAATTGGTGAAGTATGGGTTTGCTCAGGGCAGTCGAACATGGAAATGCCCATGAAAGGGTTTGGAAGACAACCTATCACGGGATCAAACGAGACAATCGCGACATCAGCCAACCCGAACATCCGGTTGATTACTGTAAAACTCGACAAAAGCCTTGTGCCCAAAGATGAGTTTACCGGAGAATGGAAGGAATGCCTGCCCAAAAATGTAGCCGATTTTAGCGCCACGGCTTATTTTTTTGGAAAAATGTTACAACAAGCGCTGGGTGTTCCGGTAAGTTTGATTAATTCAAGCTGGGGTGGCACCAGGATTGAGCCTTGGATAAGCGAAAACGGGATCAAAAATTTTGATTGGGTAAACCTTCCGGACAAAAAACAAGAGGGTGATTTTTCACCGTATATCACCCCAACAGTACTTTTCAACGCAATGATTAACCCGATGGTTGGATACGGTATTCGGGGGGCAATCTGGTACCAGGGCGAGTCGAACAGAAACGAACCTGATCAATATCAAAAGCTAATGCCCGGGTTGGCAGAAAACTGGCGGGCAGAATGGGGGATTGGCGATTTTTCGTTCTTTTATGTGCAGATTGCGCCATATGATTATGGAACCGGTGGCCTGAGTTCAGCTTATTTGCGGGAAGCCCAATTGAATGCCTCTGACGCTGTTCCTAATTTCGGTATGGCTTGTGTTATGGACACAGGAGAGAAGGATTGCATCCACCCGGCTAATAAAAAAGCAGCGGGCGACCGTTTGGCATACCTGGCGTTGGCAAAAACTTATGGGAAAAGTGGTTTTGCTTATTCCGGCCCGGTTTTAAAGGAAATGAATGTTAAAGGAAGTGTTGTCTATCTCACTTTCGACTATGCAGATAATGGCCTTACCAGTTATGGCAAAGAACTGGAGACGTTTGAAGTTGCCGGTGAAAACAAACGTTTTTATCCGGCAAAGGCATTAATTACCGGGAAAGGGGTTTCCCTTTGCTCGCCTTCAGTTGAAAAACCGGTTGCTGTACGTTATGCTTTCAAAGATTTTGTTATTGGTGAGCTTTTTAATACGGAAGGATTGCCTGCTTCGTCATTTCGAACTGACAATTGGGAAAAGTAAATTATTCTTCAGAAATTGTATTTGGTCTGTCACCTTTTGTGTTCAGAAGATATTTACACTGTCATAGTGTAAAAAAAGAAGAATAGTATTAACTATAAAAAGTAAAAAAAATGGTCAAAAATAAAAAAGGTTGGATAGTTTTAGTTGTGCTGTGTTTTGTTCTGTTATTTTTCAATTTCTCTTTTGCTGTTAATCAAAATCCACATAAACTTTATATAGGCTGGTCCACAAAAAGCATAACGCCTGATAAACCTGTTGCGCTTGCCGGGCAGTTTTATACCCGGATAAGTACTGAAATAATGGATACTGTGACATGTACGGCTTTGGCGCTCGAAACCAGGGATGGTAGTAAAAGTATTGAAACAGCCATTATGGTTTCCTGCGATCTTGCAATAATAAGAGGAGGCCTTGCAGAAATAGTAAAAGGTTTGTTGAAAAATGAATTGCCTGAATTTGATTTAAATAAACTGATACTGAATGCCACACATACCCATACCGGCCCGGTCTTGGGAGATGGAGGAAGATACGACATTCCGGAGGATGCCATACAACCAGCCGAATATGTAAAATTTGCTGCAGAACAAATAGTAAGCGCTGCGGTTGAAGCCTGGAATACACGAAAACCATCAGGAATGAGTTGGGGTTTGGGGCACGCTGTTGTTGGACATAACCGACGGGCAGTTTATTTTGAACCTGTGCCAAGTGGTTTTGGAAAGGGAACTACTGTAATGTATGGTGAAACGGACAGGGAAGATTTTTCACACATTGAAGGATATGAAGACCATGGAGTAGAGATGATGTTTTTCTGGAATGAACAGAAAAAGCTTACAGGAATGGTATTGAATATTGCAAGCCCTTCGCAAGAGACAGAGCATAATACTCAACTTTCAGCCGATTTCTGGCATGAGGTAAGAGTAGAATTATATAAGCGGTATGGGAATGATATTTTCATATTGCCTCAATGTGCTGCGGCTGGTGATATTACTTCCCATCTTATGTGGAGGAAAGAAGCCGAAATGGAAATGATTAAAAGAAAGGGAATTACCCGAAGACAGGAAATCGCCCGCAGAATTGCAAATGCTGTTGATGAAGTTTTCCCATATGTGCAGGATGATATCAAATATGATATTGAATTTTGTCATATATATGATGAAATCCCGCTTCCCGTGCGTAAAGTAACTAAAGAGGAGGCAGAGCAGTCTGAAAGATTAGCGAATGAACAGCCAGACAGGGCATCATGGCACAGAGGGATTATTGAAAGATATAATATGCAGGATAAAAATCCATATTACCCTGCAAAAGTAAATGTAATAAGGTTGGGTGATGTGGCGCTTGCAACCAATCCATTCGAACTCTTCCTCGATTTTGGATTGAGAATTAAATCCCGAAGTGACGCAGTATTAACATTCGTTGTGCAACTGGCAGGTAGAGCAACATATGTGCCTTCAGCCAGGGCGGAAGCCGGAGGTGGTTATTCTGCAATAGTGCAAAGTAATTTAGTGGGGTCAGAAGGAGGACAGGTACTTGTAGAAAAGACATTAGATATGATAAATAAAACAATGAAATAAAGTGGAAAGTATAGAAAATAAGATCAATATGAAGGTTGCTATGAATAATGTTTTAAATTCGGATAGCTCCAAGCGCGTCTATCTTATACCGTCATTAACTGAGTTTGAACGACATATTAATACCAATGAGGTAATTATCGTCAGGCCGTTAATCTCTGAAGCGCCATTACAATTAGTTGATGGTATAAACACTCCCGCAATTGAAAAAATATTGGTAGATATTGTCGGAGATGTAGAATTTTCTTTTTTGCAGGGAGTAGAAATGAATTATGTTTATAATACGATCTTTGAAAAACACAATGTTAATAAAAACAAGCTTTTACGCTATGCCTCCCGACGTGGAAGAAAGCCTGTAGTAGAAGAATTGATAAAGACCAATAAACTATGATTGGCATTATCTGTCCGCCCGGAACAAATCTGGAGAAATACCTGCACAAATATGCCCGCGAATACGGATTTGGTGATATAAAATTGGTTGAGCGAATTAGCGCGCACAATATACCAAAAACACATGCCAAATTCTTTTACCAGGTATCTTACGTTACCGATACGTATACTGAAGACTGATTTGAATATCAGGCCCATTTTCCATAAAAAAGATGAAAACACGATCGCCCACTTATTCCTGGGCATCCTGGCTTACAGCATCGTGAATACCGTGCGCCACAGGTTGAAAAAAACGGGATACACCACGACTGGCGCAATCTGGTCAGGATCATGAACACGCAAAAAGCCGGGACAATTACCATGAACCGCAAAAACGGAAAAAAAGTGCATCTCCGGGTATGCAGCAAACCCACCCTGGGAGCACAGGAAATCTACGAGGCAATGGGATACAAAATGATACCTTTTCACAGAAAAAAATTTGTGTTCCCCGAAAGTTGAAACCTGAAATTACAATTCATTAATAATGAGACAAATACAATCTAATACTGCTCAAGTTAGGTTAAAAAACTGCATTATTCTTACATTTACCTTAAAATGAGATCGTTATTAAAATGATTGGGGAAAACTATTTAGGGTTTAATGGATACATGAAAATCTGTGATTAAGGAAGAACCAAAGTGGGGTCATTACAGCATTAGGACACTGGATTATTGCAACATCCATTACTGTTGGTTGCAATAACTGATTAATTTTCTTTTGAAACCCGTTGGTCAAACACAAATGGAACTGTACTGACAACTTTACAATCCCGGATATTGGGATGAAGCGGGTTTAATATGATATTAAATTCATCCGGAATAATGACAGTAGGTACTTTAAGTGCCAGGTGTTCTTTTTTTTGCAAAAAAGAAGTACCGAAATCAACCGTTTCCCGTGCAAAAGGAAAATGGTTCCATCCCTTGACCAATACCTTCTCAGGAACGGATTGAATCTCTATTCCATCGGGCAATTCAATTTTGACCAGTAACAAATTTTCAGGAAGGTTTTCAAAACTAGTCACATGGACGATCTTTTCCCATGCAGCCAATGAGGCATGTTCTGATGTGTAGATCACTAAATTTCCTTTTTTATGCCACCTTCCGGGACCATACAATCCGCCCACCCCATCAAGGGCAGAATGTTCCTTTTTTGTAATCCTGTAAACAATCATCAGGCTGAGAATCCGTATTCAATGGCGTTTAATTCATCCAGGACAAATTGTATCCCGGAGAATGTATCCAGGTATGAAACAGGTTTTTCATTGCCCATAACAGCATTCTCGGAATTCAACCAGCTATGGAATTTTTCTTTACTGCCAAAGAGGTCAATCCCTGATTTGAAAAGTTTTGCTATGTACAATGCCCGTTCGGAAGGACCAGGTGCAATAAGCTGCGACGGTTCCTTTTCCTGAATTGAGCGTGTTGAAATCCTCAGGTACGAACTAAGCTCCTTTAGTGTCAAACCAGATTCCCTGGCAATTGACAAAAGCCGTGATTTTTGGATCCCTTTTCGGGCTCCAATCAGGAAATCCTTTTCTGAAATTTCAAGTGCATTCATGTCAATGTGAATTTATTCGCTCAAAGATACGAATATTTTCTGTTTTTGGTATTGCAAATTTAAAAGATAAAACCACTCCACCATTTTGTCTTGTTTAATCGACAAAAGCATTGAAGATGTGTTATTTAATATCAGTAGATTCTTTTCGCTTGGAGCATGATATCAAATTAGCTTCGGAGTGGATAAGAATAATCATGCGAAAAGTTCTAAAAACAGACACCGATGAATAAATGGTTCGATGTTATTCATTGCCTGACCTGTATGCAGGGAAGATGCATGCATTACTTTTCAGAAACTGGAAAAACAGGGTAAAAGGACGTGACTGGTACGATTTTGAGTGGTATGTCCGAAACGTGGAGCGACAATGTGGAAGGTATCCGGCACAAACACATTGCCTATTTTTTGCTGATGAAGGACTATTGATATAAAGGCATGGCAAGTATCTTTATGAACTGAAATCGAATCCCATTTGTCTGGGGGTGATTCCCCTGGCTGAATTCAAACATCTGCAACAATCGTTTCTCCCGACAAAGCTATAAATTTTTGCACATCCAAAAAACGCACTTTTTACTGCTTACCCGGTCTTTTTTACCCCTTACCTTTGCTTTTTAACTTTAGACCATGCAGTATCTGGATTCTTATCTTCAGCTTCGGGAACTTCTGAAAGAAGACTCGCCTTTCCTTCATTTCGAAGGACTTGACATTTATCAGCAAACATTCTGCTCTGCCGCACACAATTTGCTTCCGGGCGAAAGCACCTACTTTTGCAACGAGCACAGGCAGACGTTTGAACAAGGGGAAGACTTCCTGGATCCGATCGGCGATGCCGACCACATGATCCACATCCATGACAATCAAATCCGGGAGAACAAAGTCTTCACCTACCGGATTTTCATGCCGGCCTCCAAAAAAAAATCCGACCGTGCCATTTTTCTCCTGCATGGCTTTAACGAAAAAAACTGGGATAAATATTTCCCATGGGCCCAGTTCCTTGCGGAACATCTGCAATACGCAGTGATCCTTTTCCCCATCGCATTTCATATGAACAGAACCCTTCCCATCTGGAGCGATAAGCGGAAAATGTACCTGCTGTGCGAAAAACGCAAGGCACTATTTCCCAACATCATGAAATCATCCCTGACGAATGTGGCCATCAGCATGAGGCTTCATTCCCGTCCGCAGCGATTCATCTGGTCGGGATTGCAGACTTATTATGACATCATCCGGTTCGTGGAACAGATCAAAAATGGTGAAAATCAGTTGATATCACCCACCGCGAAATTTCATATCGTGGCCTATTCCATTGGATGCATGCTTGGTGAAATCCTTAAACTGGCCAATTACAAAAACTACTTTTCAGCGACAAAGCTGTGCCTTTTTTGCGGAGGCGCCGTATTCAACAGGCTCTCTCCCGTTTCCAGGTTCATCCTTGACAGTGAAGCCAATATTGCGCTTTATTCTTATATGGTCGAGCATATCGAAAAGCACATGTCGAACGACCCGCATCTGAAACATTACCTTGACGGTCCACACCCCGAAGGACTTGTCTTTTACGCCATGCTCGATTATAAAGTAAAGCGGGAATACCGGGAAGAGTTATTCAACAAAGTGAATAAAGATGTCATGGCGATCACTTTAAAAAATGACAGCATTATCCCGCCTTACGAAATTATCAACACGTTGCAGGGAGCGATGCGGGATATTCCGATACCGGTCAGCATCGATGATTTCCCTTTTAACTATAACCATGTCAATCCATTCCCCATCACTGAAAAAGACAAGGAAGCGATCAACGAAAACTTCAAAAGGGTCTTCGGCAAGTTCTCCGAATTCCTGACGGCTTAAGACCACGGCATCCGCTGGCTACCGGAATGGACTTATGGTGCATTTTTGTCCTAAACAATCAAAATTTGAGTGGTTTTCTGAGAGGCACTATTAACCATGAAGACTGGTAGGTTTCCAGGTACCGCGGAAGACTGCGGAGCTTCCCGGATGTACCGTCTTTGACTTCCACGGGAAAAGATTTCCGTTAATGAGCATTATATAATCTACTTCAGCATTGCTGTTTTTTGCTTCCCGGACCCGGTAATAAAGCTGATTATTGGTTTGCGCAGCAAATTCCTTCGCAGCCTATCTTACAGTTACGTTGTAAACAAAATCGTTCATCAGTATCCCCTCTTTGCTACCTATGGGGGGATTGATCCGGATATCCTCCGGGATGACTTTTCGTCCATTGATCACGACGTTCTCAATCAACACGTTTTTGATCGCGTGGTGAGCGTCATAACCAAGAAATTCAAAATCCTTATGGAGCTGATACCCCGAATTATTAACCGTGATATTCCTAAATACCACATCCTCGATATGACCGCGTGCGGTATCGGTGGTCCAGACTGCCGAATTGATCCACAACGAAGCAAATTGGACGGATTCCTCGATGCGGATATTTTCGAAGCGAACATTCTTTACCGTTGCCGCGTCGGTGTGATAAATACGCAGCGTCCATTCGCGCCCGTGATCGCCGATGACATCGCAGTCCTCAAATAAAACATCTTCCACATTCCGTGTGATTTCTGCTCCAACACTCAGCGCATGGGCAATCTCGTTATAAAGTACGCACCGTCGCACATGGATGTGACGCGCTTCCTGGGTAACTCCCCGATACGTTTTAACCACGATAAGATCGTCCCACGTGCGCAGAAAGCAGTTCTCGACCAACACATCGATACAAGCCGTTATGTCTATGCCGTCGGAATTAGCACGATGGCCAAATATTTTTAAATTGTCAATATGAACCTGATTGCAATCGCGTAAAGCAACAGTCCAGCCACTTGAATTGCGTAAGATCACACCCTCCATTTTTAATCCGTCGACAGTCGCACCCATCGTCTGACTACCCCTTACGCGCGGGATCATGCCCTGGTCGAATATCCCCCTTCCACGAAACGTAATGTTCTTGCCGCTCAAGACGAAAGACGGATCCCTGCGGGTGGCCTCATTTTCAGCTAAAATACCTCTTACGATCGCCCCTCCGGCAATATAAACGGTTTGGTTGTCGCCCACACGAACGGAGGTGATTTCATGGATACCCGGACCAAAATAAATCACATTCGGATCGCCCGGATCGGGAATGTCTGTTTCTTCCGGATTCACAAAGAGGTGTAACGAACGGATGTGATCGCCATTGATCTCGACGGTCACGTGTTGGGGTTTGTCTACTTCGATCGTGAGTGTTTTATCCTTTATCGTCGGAATAATACCGAACGAGGCAGGTCGTATCCTGGCGGATGCAATTAAATCACTGACTGATATATTCACCTTCACCGGCCCTTTTTTCAAATCAAACGAAGCAAAGCCCGCAATGTCGTAAGCCGAATCTGCCTGGGCAATAATCCCTGCCCTGTGGCGGCCCTGTATGTCTTCCGTACATATTCTCGCATTGAAAACAGGAACATCAATGCCATTTACAGAAACCTTAAATTTTTCGTTTAGCGGTTCTCCTTCAGGAGCACGATAAACAATGACGTCATTTTTAGAATAGTTACACGAAGTGATTACCACACATACAGACCATAACAGAAAAAACATCTTCCTCATCATACTTCTACTTTAATTTACAATTTTTGCATCCCGATCACCTTCGATTCGGGCAACTGATCCCCGGCGATTCGTCTCTGACAATTCTTCGCAGCATCTTTAAATCCGCAACGTCCGTGGACAAAGATACAAATTTCAGCCGACAGCCTATTATTTTGGACTGATACAAACACCCTTGTTTTTTTAAATCGTAATAATAAAAACACCCTTGTTTTTTAAACTCATTCTTTACATTTGTATGGAATAACATGATTAGAAGTAAATAGCTATGCAAAGAAATATTATACAAAAGCTATTGGAATGGAAATCAGCATCAATCCGTAAACCATTGATTGTAAGATGGGCAAGACAGGTTGGAAAATCATTTTCGATAAAAGAATTTGGTTTGGATCATTTTGAAGGCAACTTGCATATTGTGAATTTTGAAAGCAACCCCGACTGGCATTTACTGGTCGAGGCAAGCCGAAAGCAGCAATGCCGAGACTGATTACCTTGTTGAAACCAGTGAAGGTATTTTTCCTGTTGAAGTTAAAAGCGGCCCTGCAGGAAGTCTCAAAAGTCTGCATATATTGCTGAACACCTATCCGAACGTAAAAAAAGCATACGTATTTTCAGTCGCCCGGTTCGGAGAACTCCCTGAGCAAAAAATCTCATTTATTCCTTTGTATTTCGTGGCTTCGGTGAGTTAGCCAGGAGTTTCTGGAATATAAACATATCTTTGTTTTGCCGAAAACCCGGAGCAATTGTCCGGATTTTTTTTGCTATATCCTTAAATCCGCAAGAGAAAAATTTGGATTGAAAGCTGACCTTTTTTAGGTTTG